>JBFJVZ010000054.1:0-25498 GCA_041623895.1 Pirellulaceae bacterium
AATTTCATCATTGATGTGGCCTACGAGATATCTGAAAATGCGCTAGAATTGGGTCTCTTATGGGTCAACTACTTCGCACTTCGACATTCCTTGTTCGATATTAGATGTTCTTGCGGTGCTCATGAAACCGCAGAATATCCAACAAGAAATGTCGAATGAGAAAGTTAGAAAGGTTTGTTTTTCCACCACCGACACGAAACCGTGATGGACCCCAACTTTCACGTCGAATGCAGATCGACAGATCACCTATCTCACGGCGATTCAACGGTTTCAGCCAACCATTTGATCACGCGGTCTTCCATGAAAGCGTAAAAGGGATTTCGCCGGCACCTGACAAACATCGAACTGGGAATCATCAGGGCATTGGGCTCGGCACGCATGCTGAGTTTGCCCAGCGACAGACCGCGGGGGTTGGTCTGCTCTCCGTAAATCGGATCATCGGCGGGAATCGGAACGGCGACGTGAGAGAGCGAGACAACACCTTCGGGCCATGACAGATCCACAGCTTCTTCGCTCCACTGACCGTCGTCACGTATTTTTAGCGATAGCTGATCCGAGTTCGGCGTCATGTTACCCAGCACGGTTAATCGGAACGGACGATCGGTGCGTTCGAGTTTTGGCAAGACGGTTTGCTCGAACGACAGATTCAGCAGGTTGCTCAACGAGTCCTTGCGGTTGACGTCAAACAGAAACAGTTCACTGGAGTGGCTGGTCAGACGGTCGAACAAAACCGTGATTAGTTTGGGAACGACGACCGTTGAATCGACCACGGACTGCATCGCCAACACGGGCGGCAAATCTTTCATCCGACCGGACTTTTCCACGGCGGCAAGTTTGCGTTCGACCACCTTGGTGACATTCCAAGCTTGAACATTCGCATTCATCGGCCAGGAGCTGTATTTGAACGGATCGATCTCCGCAAAGATTCTTGACCACTTTGTCTTTTCGTTTCGTGAAACCAAGCCAACCGTGTGGTATAGCCGCGTGATCCTGGCCAGCGGGTTGACGCCAACCATGGGAGAAAACAAGACGATCGCATTCACTTTCGGTAACCGGTCATTTTCGATACTCGACAACGCGTAATGAAGGGTCAGCGCGCCGCCGTTGGAGTATCCGCCCAGCACCAGCGGCGCCCCCGGCGGCAATTGCTCTTGCAAGCCTCTCATCGCGACCTGCACCGCCGCCGTCCAATCCTCCCAACTGACTTCGGCGAGCGCCCGCGGCGTGGTCCCGTGCCCGGGAACACGTAACCACACAACCGTGTAACCTTCCGCTGCAAGCCGTTGTCCGAAGGCCCGCAGCGAATAAGGCGAATCGCTCAAGCCGTGTAACAGCAGTGCGCCTGCGACTGGATTGGACGCCCTGACAATGTGTGTGCGATTCCAATTTCGATCAACAATCGTATTCGGGTTGCAGACCGATTGGGGATTAAAGCGGCTGTACTCGCCGGGAGCCTGATTCGACCAAGATCCGTTGACGTACGAATCAAGTTCAGCAAAGACACGGTCCTCTTGCTGCCGGTAAGCATCCAGCGTGTAATCGTCAGTCGCGTCAGCCGCGCGGAATTCCGATTCGGGCTTCTGCGTGTGCCAACCTTTCAGCTCAGGGAGTGATCTCGCCATCCTCGCCCACAAGGCCAACAGCACGATCACGGCCAAGAAAGCGGCAAACACCAAGTTGGTGAGACCCAACAGCACAAGCCGAATTACAGGCATGCTCCAACCGGGTTGGGGCATGGCCCTGGTGAAATTGATCCACTCAAAGACCAGTCCGATCAGCGCCAAGACAGCAAGGGTCAGGACGGTCCACAAACCAAGTCGAAGCAGTCGCGAGCGTTGCTTGACTGTCGGGCTCATACTAATTCCCTTGTTCGCATGTCATTGCCTGCCTGCCCGCACCCGCCCGCGGCGGCACCATACCGTACCCGGCACTGCGGCATAGGACTACTTGGGTCCGGGCAGCCTTGATCATCATCGGCCCAGGAAAATAATTGGGAAAACAATTGTCCAGGACAACGAGCAGCCGCCAGCGGCCCAACTGCCCCCTTTTACCCGTGGTAACGAAAATCGCTAGATTTTCCCAAATCGATTGAACGGTTGTCCCCTGGGCGGGCACAAACGTTTGTTCGATCAATCGCGATACGATCAGATGTCGGCCGATGCCTTGCGAACAGAACTTAGCTGAGATAACGCCTGAAAGTGATGCGTTGCACGCCGTTCAGCCGCAGAGTCCAGTGACTCCGCTGCCGGACGACGAGTGGATTGCTGCGCATTATCCACGGATTCATCGGGCGGCATGGTTGATGACGGGTGACAGCTGGGAGGCCGAAGATTTGGCTCAAGAAACTTTTGTCGTCGCGATTGACCGCTGGGATCGGTTTGATGGCCGTTCATCCAGGGCGACTTGGTTGTACGGAATCCTGATTCGATTACGTCGCCGACGGGCGCGAACTTTTGCGCGATGGCGACGACGGATTGATGAATACATTCACCGCAAAGAGGTACCGACGACTCCGGATCCGAAAACCGAGTTTGCCTATCAGCAATGGCGCAGCAGTGTTTGGTCCGCGGTAGCAAATTTGCCGGACGCACAGCGAGATGCCGTGTTGCTCCGATTTGCAGAAGGCATGACCTACGAACAAGTTGCCCAAGCCGTCGGCTGTGCTGTGGGCACAGCGAAGACCCGAATTCATCACGGTCTGAAACGTTTGAGAATGACAAGTGAAGACGAAATGCTGGTGCCACCGGAGACTCGCCCGATCCAATTACACGCCGCATCAAAATAGACCCAACCAATGAGTAACCACGAGCCAGATTTTACGCATCACGCACGAATGATGCCGGTGCCCGACTCGGCGACACCGACAATGCACGATCTGATGCAGTGTGTCCGCTCTCGGCGACGCCGTCGACACGCTGTCCGGATTGCCTTGGCCGGCTGCGTTTTGACATCGTGTCTCGTGCTGCTGGTCACCCAGCGGAGACAAGATGCCAATCACAACCGGGCGATCCAAGCTCCAGTGGCCGACTCCAGGCCCAGCGAACCGGCGGTGTCCGCGATGCCGCTGGCAGTCAACACTGATGACAGACCGACAACGATGCAACTATTTGCCAGAGTCCGCGGTGACTCGCCAGTATTTGAGTTCGATACGGAAACGAAACGATTGCAACACGTCGGCTGGGTAAGCTCGGAGCAGATGGTGCCCATCGATATGCGCTACGTGCCCAGTCAACAACAAGAAACTTTCAACGCGGTGCTGCACCGCACAGGAGAACCACTCAGTTTGTAAACCAAAGTAACAAAGTCGTCGTTCGTTTCGCGAACAAGCGATTTGTCTTCCCCGTTCGTTTGCGGAGCAAACGACGACTATCTTCCTGCTACCTTTTTCAATCCGAGGATACCGATGTTCAAGAACCTATCGATTGCTGCGTTCTGCATGTTAGTGTTGACGTCCACAGCGACCGCACAAACTGATTTTCGCGAGGCCTTGCGGATAGCGTTTCCGGCCACGGTTTCGGTCCAGGTTGACAACGGTGACGAACAAGCCGACGGACGGATCCTTCGCCGTCAGTGGGGACGTTTCGGTGGTTTTGAAGTGCTGCAAGGTCTTTCAACTGGTTCTGGCCGTACGGGCTTTGCTGTCGGCTCCAACTTGATCGCCACGCAGCTTGCTTCCGACATCGACGAGGTCACCGTCAAGATCTCCGCAGGCAAGCAACTAAACGGCAAAGTTGTCTCGCGCGACTACGTCACCGGACTGACGCTGATCAAGGTTGAAGGCACGGAATTCGTCAGTTTAGTGGTCGGTGCCGGCGTGCCCGAGGCGGGACAACCGGTCGTGATCACTCGATTGGCACCCAGTGGAGCGGCCAGTGGCGAACTGGGAATGATTGCTAGCGGTCCGACAACGATCGATTCACAACTCGGCTTCACCCAACATGTCAGTGCCAACATGGATCTTAGCGACGCCGGTGCACCGCTTGTTGATGCCACGGGGGTCGTGGTGGGGATTGTTGGCGCCGGTGCCAACGGCGACTTGCTGTGTTTGCCAACGGAACCGCTGCAAAGACTGATCGATGCTGCTGCCGGCAACAGCCCCAATAGCAAACGGGGGATGGTGGGAATTCAGTTCGCTGGCGGCGGCGATCCGGTGATCATGAGTGTCTCCGAAGGATCGCCCGCCGCTACCGCTGGAATTCAAACCGGTGACCGCGTGGTGCGCGTTAGTGAATATGACGTTTCATCGTCGGAACATATACTCGCGGCAGTCGCCATGGCCAGGGCTGGTGACAGCGTGCCGATTGTGGTCACGCGGGGTGACGAAACGATGGAATTGGTGGTCACACTCCAAGAACACCCGCGGCAGGAGTTTGCACAAAGCGGTGCGGTTGGACAGTTCGGAAGGCAAGCATGGCAGTTGAACGATGGCAAACTTGTGCCACTTGAGAACGGAGGTCCCCCCGCTCAAGCACCGCAGTTTCTGGAGAAGGACTTGGAGAGTTTCTTTGAGAATCTTCCCAACAACAGATTGATCCTGCCGGGATTACCAAAGCGGCTGGAGGGCTTTGAAGTTGAACGTAGCGAACTGGAGGACTCACTACGAAATCAGGAAGGCGAGATCAAAAGCTTGAAAAAGAAGCTAAAGGAACTGCAGGACAAGTTGCAGGATTCTTGAGGTAGATTTTTCAAGCGGAGCGACGCATCTCGCCACCGCACAGGCTCTGATAAAAGCGGTTACGGCTGATCAACTCATCGTGCCGGCCGCTATCAGCAATCCGTCCTGATTCGATCACGATGATCCGGTCAGCCATCGTCAGGCTGGTGGGGCGATGCGTGATCATCAAACCGGTACGATCCACCAAGAACTTGGCAAGCGCTTCGTGAATCAGTTGTTCACTTTCCAGATCAATTTGGCTGGTCGCTTCGTCTAAAATCAAGATATCGGGTTCCCGCAGGAACGCGCGTGCCAGAGCCAATCGTTGCATCTGGCCTCCAGACAGCCGCATGCCCCCGATACCAAGCATGGTTTGGTATCCCTGAGGAGTTTTCCGTCGAATGAACTCGTCGGCAAACGCCATTTTTGCGGCTCGCACCACGGCGTGCGAATCGGCACCGGGGCTGCCGTAGCGAATGTTGTTCTCGATCGTATCGTCAAACAGAATCGTCCGTTGTGTGACCAATGCCATTCTTTTGCGCAAGTCCCGCGTTCGCATTTGATTCACGGAAACATCATCCAAACAGACGCTGCCGCTTTGCGGATCATCAAATCGACACAGCAGACTGATCAAAGTGCTTTTCCCGCAGCCGTTGGGCCCCACGATGGCAACCGTCTCACCGTGGGGAATCGTCAGATCGATTCCGCGCAGCACGATCGGACCGGCAGGATACTGGTACGACACATTCTTAAAGTGAATATTCTGATGCGGTCGCGGAGTCGCGATTGGTTGAGCGGGCTCTTGGACGCGTACGGGTTGATCGATTGTCTCGTAGACGCGACTTGCAGCGGCAATGCCGCGTTGCAGGCTGCTCCAAACGTCCGTCAGTTTTCTGGCGGGATCATGCGCACCGATCAGGAAGCCAAAGAACAACAAGATCTCCGTGAATGTCAGCGGCTCGTTGCTCATTTGAATTCCCAGCAACTTGGTCTTTTCGTTCAGCACCAGGTAACCGCCGGCCAGAATCGCCAGAGCGACGGTGGTAATCCCGAGCATTTCGCTACTGCTTCTGGCCAGTGTGCTGTAGAACGCCATCTTCATCGACTTTGCAAAGTAAGCTCGCGTACCGCGAACAAACTTGGCCCGCTCAAAGGCTTGCGTGTTGAAGGCTTTGACGACACGAATGCCGGCAAAGGAATTATTCAGCATCCCATACAGCTGGCTCATTTCCTCCATCGCCCGACGGCTGGCGCGGCGAATGGCACGGCTCAGATGATGCATCACCAGTGCCAGCAATGGTGTCACAATCATCACGAAAAGTAACAATCTGGGACAGATCCACGCCGCGCTGCCGATGCAGACAATCATCTTCAGCGGCTCGCGCAATAGCCGTCCTAGCAGAATCTGGACTCCCGCAGAAACCAGCGCGATATCGTTGGTTAGTCGTGCAGTTAGATCGGAAGAACCATTTTCACCAAATGAGTCGAGGTCCAAACGCAGCGCCTTGCGAAAAAAGATGGAACGCAAATCGACGGCGGTGCGCTCCGCAACGTACTGCACCAGCATCAGATTGGCCAACAGCGCGACCAACTTGATGGCCGTGCAAACCACCAGTACCGCAACAATCAGCAGCAACGTCGCGTAGGGTGTGGTTGGTGCGTAGGCATCGATCGTCGGTTTGGCCAGCTTCAGATAGTGAATCGATTTGACGGCAAGCTCCCGCTTGCTTTGCGTGTTGCTGATTTGGATATCAAGGGTTTGCCGCTGGGGTTCCTTGGCGTCGACTCGTTTTGCGCGTAGAGCAGCGATTTCCGCGTCAATCTCCGCGATCTTCGCATCGGCTTCTTGCAGTTTGTTGGTGGTGTAACTGGGTAGGCTCTGTTCGTCAAAAACGACCTCAATCATCGGATACAGCGTTCCGATATTTGCCCCCCAGAGGATTGCGATCACCAGCGAGGTAACGAGAATGCCCACGATTGACCAGCGGCGTCGAAAAGCCAATCGTAGTACACGTCCGAAGTTGTGCATGGAGCTTCGTCATCGGTGACATTGCGAGGTCAGCACGCTCAAACCGAGAGCGATCGGTCCTTGACCACGGCCAGCTGACTTGTAAACAACTCGGTCGAAACGTGGCCAGCCGAATTGATCGCTAGCAAAGGTGAATTGCTGGCTTTTTGGTACAGTCGCCAATGGAAATGAAGTTTTTCGATTTTTTCGGGCTCTTCACTTACCTGGCCGTTGGCGATTTCACGCCCAACGCCAGGCGCAGTACATTCGTAACCGGCTTGTGACGCCAAGCCGCTGACTGGCGGCTGACCTGTAGATTGCCAGGATCCTTCCCCAGCAGCATGACTGCGACCTATGACTCCACTTGATGATCAGCCAGCCGGATCTTCTATGAATCATCTCTTGCGTCCGATGCCGACGGAAACAGTCAGCGGACTGACCCCGCCGCTGACCCAGTTTCCGTATTTCTCCGCAGCCGACCAGTTTCGATTTCAGCCACGCCCGGGCGGATTCTCATCGATCAACGCGTGGTGGCTAGCCGAAGCGAGTTTTCTGGTTTACGGCGGCGCCGAGTTTATCGAGCAGACGATTGAGCGGACGGCGTTGCCGCAGCTTGGATTCAAGCTGGAATGGATTGGGGACCGAAATGACAACGGCGGCATGGTTCTAAGCAATGATCACGCGATGGTTGTTGTCTTCCGGGGCACGCGCATGCACCAATACAGTGTGCTGGATGCCGCGGAGCTTGTTTTGATCGACCAGGACGATCTGTGGACGGACAGCAAGTTCTTGCCGGCCGCCTGTCCAGCCGGCGGAATGGTCCATCACGGCTTTTTGTCGCGCTACGCCGAAATAGCTGCTGCACTCGATGCGGTAATCACAGGAAAGTCGGAAACGCAGGCACTTTGGTTGACAGGCCACAGTTTGGGCGGCGCGTTAGCTGTCGTCGCCGCTACACATTTCAACAACCAATCGATCGAAGGCGTTTATACGTATGGGGCACCGCGGGTGGGAAACCAGGAATTCGCAACGCTGTTGCCCGACCCGTCGCACCAACGTTTCGTCCATCGCGACGACTGGGTCGCAACGGTGCCTCCCGAACTGCTCGGCTACCGTCACGGGGGCACGCTTCGTCGGCTGGAAGGCAGCGGGAAGCGAAGTTTCCTTGATGACGTTGCCAGCGGTACACAAAGCCTGGTTGCCGCGGCAAAGTCGATGGCAAGGGAATTGAAGATCGATGTCGGTCAGCTACCGATGAAGGTCAGCGGTTTGGCTGATCATGCGCCGATCTATTACGCGACGCTGCTTTGGAATTCGTTGATCGCAGAAGTCGAAACGAAGTCGTCTTGATGAACCAGTTCGACGATCTGCGAAAGATGTGATTCGAATCGCTTCCACTTGCCAACGGAGGTTCTATACATCGGCTGGCGAACTTGCCATTTGCTGGGCGTGTGGACGGCCCGCTCATTGGCATGGAAATTCAAACAGCGCTCATTCCAATCCAGTCCACAAAACTCAATCAATTTCCGCGAATGTGTTTCGGGATCGCTAACCATTGATTCATAGTCAACAGAGTGAATCTTCAGCGGCAAAACTTGATTCCAATGATCCATCAGCCGGCGGTATTGTTGATGGTATAGCGCTAGCGACTCCAAATCACAAAACGGCGGGCTCAGGTTCTGGCAGTAGCAGGAGATCAAGACATCCATCGGATCACGGCGGCAATGGATGATCGTGGCGTTGGGAAACAAGATCGCAATCAGCCCCAAGTGGATAAAATTTGTTGGCATCTTGTCCGTCACAAATCGTGCATCCCTTCGCAGCTGATCCAAGAACGCGACATGCGTGTCAGCAAAATCACGCAGCTGTTGATGCTTCAGGGCTGCGAGCACATTTGGGTAAAGCCATTGCTGGTCATTTGCGTTTTCTGCACCCAAGCCGGCGATTTGTTGACGAATCCGCTCGATGTCTTTTAGCTCTCCCGCTCCCACAACGTCGGGATGGCTGCTCAGAATCTGTTCCGTCAACGTGGTTCCCGATCGCGGCATGCCTACGATGAAAACGGGAGCGGTACTGGGATTGCCAGTCGCACGGTTGGAGCCAAAAAACTCGGGAGTGAAAAAACTGATAGCCGACTCAACCGTGTCTCGGAGCGGGACTCGAGAGCGACCGTCGATTTCTTTACTGGTTCGGCTTAACGATTGGCTATGCCCCTTCTTCAGCCGATTTGCTCGATCGTAATGCTGCCAGGCACGATCGTACTGGCCGATATCATCCAGAACTTTGGCCAGGGCAAAGTTCAGCTGGATCTGTTCATGAGGCCGGCGATCACGATTCGCAACCAGCTCGGCAAGTCGCCTGGCATATTCGATCGTCGGATTCTCGTTTTTGAATCGCTGTGCGCGGGAATACTTGAAATGCGCGGGTGCGAAATCGGGTGAGATCTCGAGGGCTTGGCGATACAACCGCAGTGCTTCGTCGATCTCACCGTTCTCAACTGCGTTGTTGGCCAGATGCGTAATCGCGGCCGGGCATTCACCATTCATCTGGACTGCTTTGCTGAAGGCGGCAGCGGCTTCGGTGAAATTGCCGAGTCTTTGTTGCAGGCGTCCCAGATCGATATAGGTGTCCGCTTGCGGCGCAGCCGCGATCGATGTTTGAAAACAGCTGACCGCTCTTTTCAAGACTGCTTCTTCGGCGTGAGACTTGCGCTTTCTTCGCAGCATGCTGGCCCGCCGAAGCAGTAATCTGGCCAGCGCCGCGTTCAAGCGGGCAGAGCGTCGATCGCGGCTTAAAACGCTGCGAAGTGTCGCAATGCCGCGCGTCAGTCGGCCCGTTCGCGTGTGCAGGCGAGAGAGTGCGAGTGCGGCTTCATGCCTGGCATCCTCGAAGTACATTGCTCGCCGGTAACAGGCTGCGGCCTGGTCCAGAACACCATGCTGTTCATCGATTCGGCCCAACCAGATCCAGCAATCGAACAGTCTGGCATCCAGTCGTACAGCTGCCTGGAAGTGCACGCGGGCGGTCGTCGTCCGTTGCTGCATCAAGTAGGCATAGCCGGCCAACCGGTGACCGGTGGCATTATGTTTCAAGGCGACGGCATGATGCTGGAGCAATCGCAGGCAGCGATCGCCTTGACCGTTCTGAATTTGCGCGGCAGCAATCACATGGATGGCTGCAATGTCCCGAGCGTCGCTTGCCAGTCGCTGATGGGCCAGGCGAACGATTGCTTCGCGCGGTTGTCGAACGGAAACGGCGACCGGTTTGGAGATTTCGCGGAACAATAAGTCTAGACTTTCAGCCGGGACGAACATGTAGGAAGCTCGGATCAAGAACGGATACGGTTAGTTCAGAGAGGATCGCTGGGGGGAGCGATCAGCCGTGACGACAACTACGGGTAGTAGTAGTAATAGTAGTAATACGGTTCGTAGGTATCTGGATCCGTGTCAGGGTCGTACTCGTAATACGAATACGGATCATCACCATCGTCCGGGTCATCATCCGGATCCTGGTCATCGGAGATACCATCGACGGTCACCGAAAAACTCATGTTGTTCACATCAGCATTGCTCCGTGAAAACGCCGACACTCGCAAGATGTAGTCACCTTCGGTCAGCCAGGCGTACCCCGTTCGTGTGACACCCGAGCGAGCTGCTAAGACCATCCGCATTTCTTGGGAATGTGCGTCGTAGATGATCAGCTGGACCACTTCATCGTTAGCGGCGCCCAAGCCGGAGAGGTCAAAGCGGTACAGCTTGGATTTTCCGGCCGTCCAACGAAAGAACTCATCCATCGACGACGACACGTCTCCGGAGACAAGCTGATTCATTTGGCTCAGAGGCGTGGTGAATTCTGCCGAGACAATGTAGTTACCGACGCCGACGGCGGAATTAGGATCAACACTGACGCGAATGAAAAACTCCTGATCAGGCTGTGGCGCGGCCACTTCCAACGTCCAGGTACCTTCGGCGTCCAAGAAACCCGCCACACCGACTGGTTGTCCAGCGGCGTCGAGGATGCGAGCGCGAAGTTTTGCCGATTGGTCGCCTACGCCGGCAAGATTGACGATCAAACGACCGGAGACATCACTGGGCGCGGCGATCTTCCAATAATCAACATCGGCCGCTGAAGAAACCGCGGATTCCAACTCGTAGCGGCTATCGGGCGAGAACCCGGCGGCCTGCGGCGCCAATGCTGCTGTTGTATGAGAATCATTGCCGCCGATTTCGTCGTCAGCCAATGCAAAGTTCGCGAACAACGCATCGGCTCCGGCATCGTAATGTCCGGGCACCGGGTCGGCAGCACGAGTCGCCGCGGATCGGTAGTCAATTTCCAGTTCGTAGTCACCCACTGAATAAAGGTCTTGGGTTGCGCCGGAAACCCTGACATAAATATCAGAATGATTTTGCAGGCCGCTGACCTGCAGCACGACGTCGTTGTCGAAAATCGAGTTCGCGTCGCCACTGGCAAGGATTTGCCCGTTTGCGTCCAAGACTTCCACACGCGACATCAACAAACTTATGCCCGCCGCTTTCAGGCGAATCGTCGCTTGATCGTGCCCGACCAAGGGGACATGGTTGTAAACGTCGATGTCGGCATCATCATGAAGACTGCCGCTGGTGGTGATCACGTCGGTATCAGGCTGAAATCCCACCGGAGTTGGAACCAACGTGGCAACCAGCATCTGATCGTTGGCGGTTTGCTCATAAGGATCACTGCGGGCTCCGTACAATTCGACGATCCGGTCGATGTCGTCCTGCGTGAGCACCCCTTTGGGCACAGTGTAGCTGCCGAACATCACCGTCCAGTCGGAGAGGTTATCATCGGAGAGCCCAAGTGCGTTCCCCGACTCGTGCAGCAGCACGCTAAACAAATCACGAGCATCGGCAGGCTGGTTGGTGGTGTCCGGGGCAACACCGTCAGCCCAATCGTGATATTGAAAATTCTCGTTGGAGTTCAGCAGAATGTCGCCGGAATAGGTTCCCGCACCCGCCTGGAAAGGGACGACGTTGGCCAAAACACCGGTCTGGGGGATCGCACCGATGCGAAAGTCACCAAACCGCGGGTCCGACGTCGACAGTCCGGGCGTGCCGAAGTCGAGGCCATGATCATTACGCAATCCCACGTTGATGTCGGCATGAACCGACCAGGTTTGGAAAGCTCTTAAAGCAAGTTCCTGCCATTGTTGGCGCTGTGCGACCTGGTCAAAGTTCTCGCGCAGCACGTTGGAGTATGTCTCTACACCGGCGCCGTCCTCGGGAAAGCTAATGGTCAGAGCATGTGGGTCCGGCCATGGTGTGCCGAATGCGGCCAACAGTTTCCGGGACTCAAGGTGTTCAACTTCGATCTTTAGCGGATTGGTTCGGTCTTGAAGCAATCTCATTGTTCTGACTCGCTTGGTGGCTCTTCTGTGGAGTTGATTGAATCAACATTGCTGAATTCCGCCCCTGGCTTAGTCTGCTTACCTTTTGCTCGGATTACGTCACCGACCCGAACGGTATCGAGAATCGCTTTAAACTCGTCCAACTCGCGTAGTGAATCGAGGTCCGCATCGTCTTTTATCGCCTCGCCGCCGTACCCCTTTTGGATTGCCTTGGATAACCACGCTAGTGCGATTTTTGTGCGCGGTTCCGGGAAAAGTGCATGAACGCAAGCCGCCTGATACATGGTTCGCGGCGAGTTTGGCGGCCTGATGGCATGTTTCAAATCAGCCTCGGCCTCCGGAAAGTGCTGCAAACGAGCATGCAAGACGGCTCGATCAATCCGCGCGGTTTCGCTGGTCGGATCCAAGGCAATCCATTGCCCCAACAGATCGATTGCATCTTCTGTCCGATCCATGTGACCGGCAAACAGCGACGCTTTGCCTTTCAACACCGAAATCGATTTTGGCTTCTCCTGGTTTGCCAACTCCAAATCCTGCAGCGCGCCCTGATAGTCGCCTCGCTTTTTCCGGGCAATCGACCGCGATGCCAGCGAAGACGCCGTAACGTTCTCGGACTTGATCGCTTCGGCATAGTCGCGCTCGGCAGCCTGTTCGTCGCCGAGTGCTTCGTGTGCCCGGTACCGCAACAACAACAAATGGACGTGTTCGGGCGAGTGCTCCAAGCCTGAATTAGCCGCGTCGACGGCTTCCTGAAAACGGTCCTGCGCCATCAGCGAGAGGCCCAGGTCGATCCAGCCCGAAACCAACGTCGGTTCCAATTCAAGCGACTTGGAAAAGTCTAACTCGGCACGATCGTACTTTCGTAATTTGTAGTAGCAGAGGCCGCGCAAAAGCCACAGACGAGACGAATCGGGGGCACGTTCGATGGCTTGAGTGAAGGAGATCTTCGCCTGCTCGTACAAGCCTTCGCTGTATTGCGAGCGGCCCAATGAGGTCCAGCGAACGGCCGAGGGGATGCCGCTATCGGCCAGTGACGTGAGGATTTCCCGCGCCTGGGGCCAGCGTCGATACGTCATCAGACGGACGGCTTCCAAGTAACGTTCATTATTATTGGAGTCGGCCGGAATCTTTCCCGCTTGCGCTGTCAGCGATCCATACAATGCCTGATCACCGGCCAGCCGCGCTCGTTCGGCTGCCAGGTGGGTCAATGCCCTCGACTCACCTTGCGGCTGATACTTTTCTGCTGCGGCAAGCAACTTGTCCAGTCGATGCAGGGTTTCGGCGTCCAGCGATTCACCGGCCTGCAGATTGACCATCGGTCGCAGGCGGGCCACCTCTGCGAACGCGACCTGTGCCAGATGACGGATGATCGTGTCGCGATAGTGCGTCCGCTGGGCAGCCGTCATCAGCGGCGCATCAATGGCCTTTTTTCCGGCTTCTCCAAAGATGCCGAATTCTTCCAACGGACCCATCGATGCCGCCACCACAGACTCTTGATATCTGAGTGGGTCCACCATCACCGAGGATAGAACTTCGGCCGAGTCATGGGAGAAACCGTCGAGCGTTGCGATCGCCGCCAGTTGCAGCGATTGGTTTCGCCACCACACCGACCAGGCGACGATGGGAATCAAGATCGCCATCAACATCGCGGCGACGGTACCGCCGGATACGAACTTTGGATGACGGACCACCCACTTGTTGGCTCGCGTGGATAACGTCTCTGCCGCATAGGCGAGCGGCTCATTCTTCGATTCGTGGTCAAGATCTTGCTGCAGCTGCTCCGCGGATTCGTAACGATCAGCGGCTTGGTACTCCAGGCATCGCTCGATGATCGAACGTAACCCCGGCGAGACGTGATCCGTTTCTTTCCAAGCAACCGGCAGACGCCGCGCCGCGATTGCCGGCTCAAGATCGATGGCGGCCGACGAAGGCGGCGACGAATATGGCAATCGTCCGGTGACGAACTCGTACAACATCACACCCAAGCTGTAGATGTCGGAAGAGCCATGAGGCGCCACCGTCTGGCCCATCACGACCCGATAGGTTTCCGGTGACATGTACGGCAAGGTTCCCCCAGCGTACTTAACGTCTTCGCGATCCAAGGCCTGTGAGAGATTAAAGTCCAGCAGTGCCGGTTCACCATCGTTACGAATCAACACGTTGGCCGGCTTTAAGTCGCCATGCAAAACGCCCCGCGAATGTGAATGCGCCAGCGCCGCAGCCAGTCGCTGGAACAACCAGATCGCCAAGTCGTTGCAACCGAGTGCGCGCAAACGCTGAAGCGGTCGCAGCACAGCCATCTCCTCGGCGGCGGGAGTCGCCATCCCCGGAATCAAACTGTCAGGGGAATCATCCGCGCCCGCCTTGGTGTCGTGGATGTGATTGAGCACCGTCGTGACCAGGAACTCACCACCGCGCGAGGTGACATCAGTTCCGCCCTTAAGAAAGTCCGCCATCGTGACGCGGCCAGCGTACGGCATGCAAATGACCGAACGAGCAAGAATACGGTCAAAGGAATAAATCGGGACTATGTTGGTGTGCTGCAACATCGCCATATTCTGAGGCTCAGAAACCGCCTGATCGATGATCTTCAAGACCACGTAGCGATCAGCCAATTCGTTCTGCGTGGCCAAGAATACTTGACTGAATGCACCCCGGCCCAGTTCATGAATCAAGCGAAATCCAATCGCTTCCAAAGCCGACTCAAAGGTCTCGTCAACCTCTTTGCTACGCCGCGCCGGAATGATCTCGGCGTGCTGTCTGGTTAAGTTTCGAAACCAGCTTTGCTTGTCAACTCCCGGTATCCCTCGCCAACGCGACGAGGACACCGGATGCCCATATGCTTCGCGAGAACGAAAATCCTCAAAGGCAATCTGAGCGATGTCATGAGCTTCGCCGAGAAATGTTCCAAACTCGTCCAGGTATTCTTCCAAGCGAATCGGGATGCCCTGCGCATAGCGAAGCTCAATGTCAATCCGAATCAATTCTGTCATCGCCGCGCTGTCGTCTAACAATTGAAACCGCTCCAACAGCGAGCGAATCTGACTGCGCGACTCAAGCGACCAGCTCTCTTCAAAGCTGTCGATTGCTTCATCAACCCGATCTGTATTGACTTGATTGATCATCGGTTACTTCCGATTGATGTGAGTAACACTCATGCAACGAACGTTGTGCATCGTGGTTACGCAAAGGTAGAGGTAAAAAGATGTGTCGACTCCGCCAGTAAATCTGACGGAAAGACCGAAAAAATTCCCGGACTCCAGCAGCCGGTACCCCTACGGCAGATGCGGATCCTGATTGCTATCGGTGGTCATTAATCAATTGCAACGTATGGATCAAGTCCGCTTGTTGGCAGGCTTCGCCAATCACTCCCCGTCCAACAACAGGCTTGCCAGCCGCTCGCGGCTTTTCTGCAAACTCCGCTCCACCGTGCGACGGCTTCGTCCCGCCGTTTCACTGATTTCATCAACCGTATGGCCCTGAATTCGCAAAGACAAAATGTCTCGGTCCAGCGGGCGGAGAATCTCCAGCGTCTCGCGCAGACAAATCTCCAAAAACTCAATCGATTCTTCATCCGAGGAGATCTGGTCGATCAACGAATCAAGCGGCACGTTCCGATTCACGTCGCGCCGTTGTGCTGTCATGTGCCGGGCTCGTCGACGCAGTTTGTGAACCGCAATGACGGCCAACAGATTCCACAAGGTCGATCCCGGGGGTGCATCGTATAGTCCCGATCGCACCCCGCGAAACATACTCTTAAACACCGATTGCACCACATCCTCGGTCTCCGTGTTGGCCCGCAATCGCTCGCCCAATTTCGCCTCCACCAACCCAAACACGCGCCGCGCGTAACGTTCGTACAGGGCCGTGGCTGCTTCTTCGTCCCCACCCCGTACCAAGACCAGCAAGGAGCGATCGGTTTGGCTCAAACCATCAGGATCGATGTTTGGCGAAGAGGACAAGGTAGTTCTCAAAGTCTCGTTTTCTTTTGATTCTGCTGGGGAGCCCAGCCACCACTGCAATGCTAGTCAAATCACTCGACTCGCGAATTAACTTCGTTGGATGCGTGACGCACCAAAGCTCGATTAAACCACAATGGATGGCATGAGACCCGCAGAAAATGCCCGCCCCGAGGCATTTGGCAAGCTCGGAAGAGTTTTGGCACCCAAAATGGGCCCGAAGGGTCGTCGAAACAAGAAAAAGCAGCCGGGTGCGGCTTGGTATTTCCTACTGCGTGGATCTGAGTAGGCGTGCCCCTACACAACCCGCACCCGCTGCTAAACGTGTCTCCCGGCAAAAAATGCGCGGTGACAAAGGGGAGAGGCGGTTTGCCCTCACGACTCCGCCAAATTTTTCTAGAAAATCTCAACGATTATTCTTTCAACCGTCGTTTTGGCAGTCGATCCTGTCCGGCGAATTACGCTCGATCAACAAGCTCTTCGCGGATCCCTGGCGCGATGGAGGGACCAGATGGCCCCCAAAAATGCGGCACGGGCCAGTAACCTGCCCGTCAGACCGCCGTGAACCCAAACCAAACAGCGGTGACCAACCAGGCTTCACGGAAATTCTCGAGACGAAACGTTGCGGATTCCCATCCGAAACTCAATCATTTTCACCCGTCGATCAATCTATCGGTGGTTTCAAAGTCAATCATGGAGGTGGGTGGAATCGCGACGCGAAGCGCGTTCAGCACCGCGACGACATCGATGATTTCTTGACAGATCGCGCCGGCAACGGGCGGCAGGTATCCGGCCGCGGCAAACATCATTCCCACGATGCTCAGGGCCATGCCGCCGATCGCGCTTTGCAAGGCAATACGCCGCATCCGCCTGCTGATGTGCAGAAACTCGTCGATCTTTCGCAGCGAACTGTCCATCACGACCACGTCGGCAGCTTCCGTCGTCACATCGCTGTTTTGTCCGAAGGCGATTCCGATCGTGGCCGCCATCAATGCCGGTGCGTCGTTGATCCCGTCGCCAACGAAGATCGTGTTGGCTTGTGCCGTTTCCGCATTGACGATATCGAGTTTCTGCTCCGGACTTTGACTGAAATGCAAATCTCCGATACCAACTTGCTCGGCCAAGTAGCGGACTTCGGACTCGCGATCGCCCGACACCATCATCGTGCGGCCAATCGCGTGACGAGGGAACAGATGACCAATGAAGTTAGCCCCGTCCAAACGCGGTGTATCCCGAAAACGATACGTCGCCGCGTATTGTCCATCGATCAGAATCACGCATTCCAGACCAGCAACTTGTGCTGGCAGCGCGGTTTCTAAACCTGGCTGCTGCTCGAGAAGTTTCTTGCGGCTGGTGACTTCCACCGTGTGTCCGGCGACCGTTCCCCGCAGTCCTTTACCGGGCGGTTCGCTGATTTCGGAGACGACGTGAGTAGCCGCGGCCGCGTCAGTTGCGGCGGCCACGATTGCTTGTGCTAAAGGATGCTTTGAATACCTTTCCAAGCTGCCGACATAAGACAAGATTTCTCTGCCGCGATTCTGATCCACATTCAGTTGCTGGACTAACTTGGGTTCACCATAGGTCAGCGTTCCTGTCTTATCAAAAATCAGCGTGCGACAGGTGTCAGCGGCCTCCAATGAAGCCGGATCGCGAATAATGATCGCGCGTCGAGCCGCCAGTGAAATCGATCCGATGATGGCCACCGGAATCGCGATCAACAGCGGACACGGAGTGGCGACCACCATGACGGCCAAGAATCGAACCGGGTTTCCTGTTGCTATCCAGGCTGCGATGCCGATCGCCACAGCCAACGGCGTGTACCAGGCTCCCAATTGATCCGCCATCCTGCGCATTCGCGGTTTGTGTTGTTCGGAAGCCGTCATGACTTCCATGATCTTGGCATAACGCGAGTCGATGGCCAGCTTGTCGGCACGAACAACCAACGCTGATTCACCATTGATCGCTCCCGAAAGCACCGCCGACCCCGGCGTTTTTGACATCATGTACGGTTCGCCCGTCAGGTACGATTCGTCCATCACGCCATGCCCTTCCACCACCGTACCGTCGATCGGACAAATTTCATGTGGGAATACGGCCAAGATGTCGCCAACGGCAATCTCTTCCAGCGGTACATCGTCAACAGCGGACGCGGTCTTATGATGAGCCACCGATGGCATCCGCTTGCTCAAGGCGCGCAACACCGATGACGCACTGCGAACCGCGTACGCTTCCAATGCTGCTCCGCCGGAAAGCATCAGCACCACCAATGATCCGGCCAGGTATTCACCCAACAGCGCGGACACAACGATCGAGATCCCCGCCAGCAAGTCCGAGCCGAACTCGCGGCGATACATTTTCAGCAACAAATCCCACACCAGCGGCGTTCCGCCGAGTGCCAGCACCATCCACAACGGCACGTTCCAAATCGTTACCGAGGTCGCTGTGCCGAACCGCAGCACCAGGTGCGCAGCGATCATCACAATCGTGAACAAAGCAATCAACGTCTCGCGAGATTTCCACGATTGCACGTCCAGCTGGGATTCAGTTTCAGTCAATCTTTCGGCTCATTTGACAGACGACAATGTGTCTAATTGCGGTCAGTTGGAAACTGGTTACGATTCCACTGCGCAAACACTTAATCGTACTCCACCACCCCCGCTTCCAAGTCGGCGACCAGATTCGACAACAACTCCGCCAGCGAGCTTGCTATCAGCGCCCGCGAGTCTTCTTCGTGATTCATCGAAATGATCTGGCCGGCTTTTCCTCCCCGCGCTGGATCCAAATCAACGCACAGCGAATCACCTCCGCCGTTGGAAAGAATGGGAATCCATTTGCGGTTGTACCAGGCATCCGAGCGGATGCCTTTTTCGCCGGCACTCTGCTCTCCCTCGAACTCGCCGCCGTCCATTAACTCGGTCCAGACTTTCCATTCTTTCACCATTTCATTCAACGGTAGCAGGTAATAGCTGCCGTGATCGTCGTCCATGACCAATGATGAACTGTATTTTTGCCCGTTGTGGATCTGGTAAGTTTGTTTGACATCGCTGGGCAATTTGACCTTCATCTTTTTTTCGGCGTCACTGATCTGTTTTGCGGTGGCCGGCTTGGCTAACGATTTGGCCCGCTCCGGGTCGTTCGCTTTGAGCCAAGCTTCAATTCGTTTCCAGCTTTGTTTGACGGTTAGCTGCTCAGGCTGCTTGGTAATTTTCTTGCCCCCACCTTTCTTGCCAACCGCTTCCAAAGCCGCGATCGCTTTGCGAGCCTTGGCGTGCCGTGCCATTTCAAGCGCATTCTTGCCGCCAAATTCGGAACCCGCCTGCTGGTCGTAGCAGGCTTCGATATCGGCTCCTTTGCGAATCAACAATGGAATCATGTCACCGCGGTTGGCGTAGGCTGCAGCGATCAAAGCGGTTTCGCCGAAGACCGATTTTTTGTTGATATCCGCGCCCGCTTTCAACAACAATTCCACCATCGCCGTCGAACTCGACGCAGCCGCACTCAGTAACAGCGGGCGACGCGCTTTGTTGCCACCGTCAGGGTCAGCGCCGCGATCAATCAGCAATTTCGCGATCTTGACGCGATCGGGTTGCTTGCCATGAACCACGCGGTGCAGCGGTGTTATTCCATACTTGCCCGTGTAGTTCACATCAGCGCCCGCATCGATCAACAGGCTGGCGATTTTCAAGCTGCCTTCATCGCAGGCCGACATCAACGGCGAGTCACAGTCTGCTTTGGCTGGCGGATCAACCTTTTCTCCACGGGCAAGCAACATCTGCACCGCATCCAGTTTCTTCTCTTCGATCGCGACACCCAGCAAGGAACGATCTTTCTCGTTGTACTTCGCCCCCAAGTCCAGCAACAGTTCCAAGACTCCGACAGGACCGTATCCGGCCGTAATGGAAAGCCAGAAGTTGCTGACTGTCTTTGGTTTCAACCCGCGATCGATCAACAATTGCGTGATCTTGACGTTTCGCGAACAGAAGTTTTTGTAGTAGCGGTGCGTACCCAGCTTGGTGATCGTGGCATTGACATCCAAACCATTGTCCAGCATCGCTTCCACGATCTCGTAGGCGTCCCATTTGACGGCCAGGCTAAAGATTTCCGGCTTCGTGAACTTTGGTTTGTCGCGTTTGAGATCAGCTTTGATTTCGATCAGATTTCCGCCCCGCGCTTTCTTGGCCAGAGCTTTCAGCAGGGCCGGGATCGAATCAAGCGCCGCCGCTTTGTTCGAGACTGCCTCGCTTGCCGCCTTTTTCTTGTTGCTCTTTGTTGCGGCCGTTTTCTTTTTCGAAGCTGTTTTTTTGCTTGCGGCAGTTTTTTTAGCGGTTACCTTTTTGGCCGACTTTTTCACGGCTGTTTTTTTGGCGGTCGTCCCCGACTTAGCCGCGCCGGCAGATGCTGAAGTCTGATGTTTCTTACCCACGGCGGCAGTCACTTCGTTGTAGCCCTTACCGGTCTTTGACTTGATCAGCTTTTCGCAGTCGGTTTTTGCTGTGGTGGCGTCGGTAAAAGTTTTTGTCCTCGAACTGCCCTGTGATCCAATCCGGCCATAAGTCACCGTGTGTTCGTCGTCGTCCAGTTGGATATGCCAGAACTTATTGGACTTGCCGGCGATTAGTTGAAAGTAACGCGTCTTCGCCATGATCCACACCAATGAAGAAGGAGAATCAGCAGCCCGATCGTCCGCGACGATGCCCGGAGCAGTTCCGCAGTTATATTAAAATGCGGTACTCTTAACACGACCGCGACAATTTGCGATTGCCGCGGGCAATGTCGCACGCCGCTGAATGTCGCACTGCGGCTGACTGACAACCTTGTCTGCCAGATGCTCAAGTTCCCTGTTACTGCACTGGCATTTCAAACACCGCCAACACCGGCCGGTGGTCCGAGGCCACCGCTTCGCCGATCACTTCAGCGCGGATCAAGCGCAGCAACGGTGCGGCGCGATAAAAAATGTAATCAATTCGCGATCTCGGATTCCCGGAGGGTGCGGTGGGTGACAATTCCGGGTCAGCGGCATTGGACCACTGCTTGATTAGCTCTCCAATCGGCTCAGAGTCGGGCACGGCGTTCATGTCGCCTGCCAGAATCGTCGGCGTCTGATCAGCGGCAAACAGCGAATTGATTGCTTTGGCTTCCGCCAGCCGATCTTCGGCAACATTGTGCTGAAAGTGCGTGCTGACGAAACGCAAGATGCTGTCGTCCGCCGCGCGAACCGTCACTGCGATCGCCCCGCGCGGGTAAGTGACTCGTTCGGGCGTGCTCTCGGTATAAGACAACGGATGGATCACGACGTCCAGGATTGGCAAACGCGTCAGCACCGCGTTCCCGAACAATCCGCCCTCGTAATGTTGTGTCGGACCGAATCGCACGGCCATCTTTGTCAGCTCGCCAAGCCTCTGTGCCTGGTGAACCTGACCCGATCGTCTGACACCAACGTCCACTTCTTGGAGTGCCACGAGATCGGGTTTGGAATCGTTGATCACCGCTGCCAAACGATTCAAATCATATTGCCCATCAACTCCCTGGCCATAATGAATGTTGTAACAAAGCACGCGTAGCGTTACCGGTTCCGCGGCCTCAACCGTGCCGGCCAAGCGAGTACAAATCAGCAGCGCTGTGAGCAGCGCCGGCATCACGATGGCAGTGGCGTGTTTCATTGGGATCTTCCAGACCAGGATGACTTCGTGCAAGCGTTCCCACGATCAGGGATTGTACGCATTCGTTTTGACTTTGTGGTGAAATTCCAGTTGGACGGATCAGGTGTCAAGAATATTCTGACCGCTAATTCAGCGAATGCGAGCCGAATCGGGTCGCACGAGCGTGTAAACTGAATCAAGGAGACCAGCTCTTACAAATTGCCAGATCACAGGTTTCTCTCGTTTGTCATACTCCGTAGGACTCATTGGTTTGCATTTACGAACCACGGCACAGCCGCAGCGGCATGTGATCGCCGCTAATCGCCCAGCTTCATTGTTGGTGTCGTTCTTGTTGATGTTCGTCACGTTCGCAAGCGTTCGCGGTGACGAACCGGCAGACGCCGAGAAGACGCACCATGTGGCCCTGTTCACGGGGAGTGAAGATAATGTGCCGTTTTGGGAGCTGTTCGCTGCTTTCATGGACGAAGCAGCAAACGACCTGGGTATCAAGCTTGAGGTGTTTTATGCCGAGGGTAGCCGCATACGCATGGAGACTCGGATCGACGAAGTCTGTCAGCGCGACGACAAGCCCGACGCAATTGTTGTTCAGAGTTTCAAACGCAGCGGACTCAACTCGCTGCAAATCGCCAATCGAAACCGAGTTCCGGTCTTCTTGGTGAACGCAGGGCTGACGGACGAACAGAGAATTGAAATCGGCGATCCGCGTACGAAGCTGCGTTACTGGATCGGAGAAATGCTGCCGGACGATTACGATGCCGGCTATCAACTTGCTAACGAACTGATTGACAAGGCCCACGAAGATCCGCGCAGACTTGGACCCGACGGCCGGGTGCACCTGATTGGTATCAACGGCGTGATATCCGACAGCGCCTCCATTCAGCGCGCCGCCGGCCTGCAGCAAGCTGTCAAGGAGCGCAGCGACGAGGCCGTATTGGACCAGTTGATCGAAGCTGATTGGGAGCAAGATCTCGCCCATAAGCGCTGCCGAATCCTTCATCGCAGGTATCCACACGCGTCGGTGGTTTGGACAGCCAGCGACCACATGGCCGCCGGCGCGATCCGTGCCATGGATGATCTGAACTTGACGCCGGGCGAGGACGTGATCATTGGCGGAGTGGATGCTACGCCTGAAGCGATGCAGTTGATTGAGCAGGGAACCCTGCATGCAACGATCGGCGGACACTTTATGGAAGGAGGTTGGGTGATGGTTCTGCTATACGACTATCTCCATGGCGTCGACTTGGCTCGGATACCGAAACATTTTGATTCACCAATGAAGCTCGTCACCCGGAACGACCTCGCCAAGTATCAACACGGGCTTCGAAAGTCTACCTGGGAACGCTTTGACTTTCGCCGGCTTTCACTTTTCCATGACCCGGGATTGAAGGATTACGATTTTGGCCCGCACTTGTTGGTGACTGCCGGCGAGTTGATTGAGGAGGCGCCGCTCAATCAGGACGGTTTTTAGTCGAAGCAGCTGTCGGTCTCATCAATTCGAGCTATCGCTCGTATCGGAATTCTCGACTTTTTGGAAAAGTTCATTTGACGCAATCGGTTTCGAGAGATAATCGTCCATCCCGGCTTGGAGACATATCTCGCGATCGCCCCGCATCGCGTTGGCTGTCATGGCCACAATGCGGATGTGCCCGCCGCTGGTCTGTTCACGGGAGCGTATTTCGCGTGTCGTCTCCAGTCCATCCATGACCGGCATCTCGACATCCATCAAGACCACGTCGAATCTCGCCACATCGGGGGCGAATAAAGTGTCGATTGCTTTTCGTCCGTTGTCGACAACTTGCACCGAATGTCCGCGTTTTTCCAGCATCGTGACAACGACCTTCTGATTCACCAAGCCGTCCTCAACAAGCAGCACGTGCAGCGGCGAAACCGTCGGGGCCATCGTGGATGTCGAATCCGCATGTTCCGCCGCGTGCCGCTCACCAAGGGCTAGCTCGATCGCCTCGCGTAAGACAGATTGTTTCACCGGCTTTGGAATGCAACGCAACACTCCCAATTGCCTGGCACGTCGGCTGTCATCAGACCGAACTGGCGAGGTCATCAGCACGACCTTTGTCGCCGCCAGCTGTTGATCCGCATGCCGGCGTAGTTCGGCCATGACTGCCAATCCATCCATGCCCGGCATGCCAGCGTCGATCAGCATCAATCGATAGGGGTTGCCAGCTTGCTGGGCATGTTGAAGTTCAGCCAGCGCCGCCGCGCCGTCCGCGACGGCTGTGCAACGGAGCGTCCAATCATCAAGCAGCTCTTGCAGGAATTCGCGACTGGTGGCATTGTCATCCACAACCAGGATGCGTTGATGCCTGAATGATTCCGGGACACCGGTCGAAACTTGACCTGCAACACTTGCGAACCGTGCGGTGAATTGAAATGTGCTTCCTTTTCCCTCGTCGCTTTCGACCCAAATCTCTCCCTCCATCAGCTCAACCAATCGCCGTGAAATTGTCAGCCCCAGTCCGGTCCCACCAAACCGTCGACTTGTCGCATTATCAGCCTGGTCGAATCTATTGAACACCTGCGCCTGTTTCGATTGGGGAATGCCGATTCCCGTATCGCGGACACTGATGTGCAAAGTCACAAAATCCTGCGCCCGGGAATGCACCTTGACTTCCACAACAACCTCCCCACATTGGGTGAATTTGATTGCGTTGGAAGTCAGATTGATCACGATTTGACGCAAACGCGTGGGATCCCCGACAAGCGAATCGGGGACGTCGGGCGGAATGCGGCAGGCCAGTTCCAAACCCTTTTCTGCGGCACGGTTGGCAATCGTCAGTAAGGTGTCGCCCAGCACTTCTCGAACATCGAACTGGATTGATTCCAGCTCCAGTTTGCCAGCTTCGATTTTTGAAAAATCGAGAATATCGTTCAGCAACTGCATTAGTGCATCTGCCGATTGTTTGACGACATGCTGGTACTCACGCTGTTCGTGCGACATCTCGGTAGCCAACAGCAACTCGGTCATACCGATGATGCCGTTCATCGGTGTGCGAATCTCGTGGCTTGTGGACGCCAGGAATTCGCTTTTGGCACGGTTTGCCGCTTCGGCTTGCGCTTCCGCACGCACAGCAGTATCCTTTAGCCGGTGAAGCGGCCGGTAGACAAATAGTCGCGTGACCACAGCTGATGTCGCGGAGACAGCAAGACAGATGACGATTCCCAGCAGCACAACCGACAGCAAATTCTGCAAAACCTGTTCGCCAATGGCCTCTCGCGACTTCACCACATCCACTTCGCCAATCCTTCTATCCCGGTAGACCACATCTGCCTTGACGACCACGTATTTCTGAGATTCAGCGTAGCCGGCCAGATCGAGCCCCAGCGAATCCTGCTGCTCTTGAGAGGCTAGGACTTCGTCTCCGTCGGTGACTTGAGCGTAGACGATATCCGAATTCGTGAGGCTCGCTCCCAACAAGTTGTCGATCATTTGTTCGTCAACCTTCCACAAAGGGACCGCCGTACTGATGGCGATCGACGAAGCGACCTGGTCTGCCTCCCGACGTATCCGGTCATCTAGATGAGAGAGCGTCATCCAAACGGCCACGGCAGCGAAGATCGCAATTACGACCAGGATGGTTGTCACCAGCGCGACGATGTAGCGGAGCGTGATACCTCGCTCATCCGCGTTCAACGCGAACTGAGGCTCAGCTGTTGATTGAACTGTCGCGCTTTGGGGTGTTTGCAAATCCACTTTAATGTTTATCGGCCGCTAGTTTTTTGCCTTCGTCAATGGGAACGCTTTGTCGCCCTGCACGATCATCCACTCCGTGTCGACCGTCATATTATCGAGTATTTGTGTGCTGCCATCCGGCCAGC
>JBFJVZ010000055.1:0-25268 GCA_041623895.1 Pirellulaceae bacterium
CGCTTTACTACTGGTCATCTTCGCCTGCGGTTGCACCTCCAAGCAGGAGATGTCATCGGTAACGCCTCCAGACGTGGGAACTTTATCGACGGAGACCGAGATTTCCGGTCAATGGCAGATCGAGACCAAGAGCGGCAAGATTCTCGACGCAAAAATCGAGCATCTGCAAGATGACCGCTATCAGTTGGTTGTGTCCGGAAATTTTCGGGGAGTGTATCAACGGGAAGACGATCGGCTCTCGATGGTCGAGCCGGCGATGGAAGTGATGAAGTCGCTGGTCTGGAGGATCGACAGTGCTGATACGATGGTGGTCATCGAAGCGCCGCTGCAGCGAGACATCGGTTCCGACTACACCGGCACGACGCTGAAGCGCAAATCTGAATGAGCATGGCCCATCAATCAGGGAGTTGATCGGCGACACTCCAACGACGACAATGTCGTTCGGAACCCAACGGATTCGCTCCCAACTCTCCTCTGAAACGGGGCCAACATGGCGGACAACCTTGAGTCGGCGGAATCTGATCCGCCCATGACCGAGACGCCAGACATGGAGTCGGCCGAGGGCACGACCGACGCTGGCTCCAGGCGTGCATTAAGGAAGCGTTCCCTGTTCATCGGAGCGTTTCTTGTATTCGGGTTCTTTATCGCCCTGAACGCACCTTATCCATATCACACCTTCACCTCCGCCGGTGGAACGCCAGATACTGATTTCGATTTCAAAATCAACGCCGCTTTGGGTCAAGTGACTGAAGCGGGCTGGCCGCTGCGATACTACATTCGGCACGATTTTGTTGACAACACAGCCTCAACACATTGGACCTCGACTGCGGCGCTCATGGATTTAGCAGTCGCTGTGGTACCCGATCGACGATACCTTTCATCATGAAATGATGTACTGGTTGTTGGAAAAGTGGGGAGGAAGTCGCGGCAGCTGTGCTGCCTATGCGGCAGCCGTTGCTGACGCGATCGGACCTCCGCGGGGAAATTTTGTTTACGCGCGGCTGATTGAAAGAATCGCGCCCAATTACCCATCAGGTTTTTTTGTACACTCGCAAATCGATCGTGGCCGCGTTTTGGAAGGCTTGCGAGAGGGTATGAGGACATGATATTGGCAACAAGCAAGCACGATTGAAAGTTTGCTAATGCTAGGAAAATCATACGGGGGTGTGGCCGCTGCGGGCCGCGAATCCACGTACGGCAGACAAGCAATTCAACTCTCCAAGGACCTGGCTGATTACTACAAATCACGCTACCCGATGCTGTTGACCCAGGGAACGCGAAGTCGCGACTCAAATCTCCTCACGCACGCCCTACCTGTCCAAGTAGCTGCAGCGTCGTCGCGGAAGTCGCCAAGACTTTCGGCGATGCACGCAACCGAAACTCTTCGCGAGTTCCGAAACCCCAATATAAATTGTTGGCATCAAATTGACGCCAGACGACGATCAGTTACCCGGCTTTGCGGGCGCGTCGACCTCGCTGCCTGCTGCTTCGACCAACTCTTTGATCTTGGCATGGATCTCTTTGGCGGTCTGTTCCCCGGCACCCGTTTTGACTAATTGCACGACCCCGTCGCCATCGATCAGGACGACATGGGGGATGCCTCGCACACCGTATTCGCCGCCCATCTTGCTTTCTTTCGGCGTGACCATGACGGGATGTGCCAACTGGTTGTGTTCCAAAAACTTTGCCAGCGCCTGGCGTTCCTCGTCCGCGGAAACGTCTTCATCGGAGCGCGCGGCGCGCTTGATTTCTTCGTCCCACTGGTAGTTGTAGTACTGTGTGACCCCGACGATCTCGAACCCTTGATCGCCAAACTCCTCGCGCCACTCCCGCAAATGTGGGAAAGTTGCGATGCAGGGGCCGCACCAGATTGCCCAGAAGTCGATCAACACAACTTTCCCCTTGAACGAATCTCGTGTCAGGCCGACCGCGTTGACCCAAGCATCGATCTCCCAGTCCGGCGCGGGCTTGCCGACCAACGTGGCCACCGGTTTGACCGCTGCCATTCGTTCCTTGTGCAAACGGATGCGTCGCAACGTCGCCGCCACCGATTGATTCTTGAGCGCGATGGAATCCAGTTTCTCCGTCACGCGGTCGATCCGTTCTTCCGTGGCTTTCGGATCATCCTGCCGCCAGCGGGTGATCATCAGCAATTGAGTCGTCGCGTAGTCATTCTGCAGCAGCACGGAGTCCGGGTAACGCTCGATGGCGGTGGAGACAACTTCATCCAGCCGATCGACGTATTCATCTCGCCATGAATCGTTGCCGCGAACCGGCGAGGTCAACGCAGTGAGCATACGAACCAGTGCCTGCATCGTCTGCTCGCTTGACTCATCCGAATCATTGATCTTGGTTAACTGTTCTAACTGTGACTGAACGATTGCTTTGGCATCCTCTTCCTTTCCGTCACTGGCCATCAACTGCGCCTTTAGCACCGCCAGTTGTGTCAAGGGACCCAACGGCTTCGCTCCCTGGTTGGAGTTCAGCGTTTTGATCGCTGCAAAGCCGCGATCGACCGCCTGCTCCAACGCGGTCGTATCCCGCGATGCATTGGCAACGTCGCGCAGACTTTGGACGGTCATCCAGATGCCGTACTGGTTCTCGGATTGATCGACATGCTTGATCTGAAAGTCCAGCAGTTTTTCAAACTGCGCGTTGGCATTCTTATAATCGCGTTGCTCCAGAAACCTGGTGGCCAGGCTGTGCCGCAGCACGTTCAAGTCAGCCGACTCGGGCGCCGCAGCGATCTGGGACTCGAGATACTCGGACGCCCCAGCGAGATCCTGATCCATCCGCTGGCGTAGTTCATTGTGCAGCTTGCGAAAGGCTTCCAGGTCGGACTCTTGAGCACAACAAGTCAGTCCTCCAAGCAGCAAGGCGAACAGCGCGACCGGCAGGAACCGATGGTTTCTCATGTTGGCGACCGTAAGTAAGAGGTGGGTGTCGATTCAGTGTACGATATTTCAGCGACACAGGGTTTCAGCGACACAATGGCGACTCCCTCCTCTAGGATACAAAAAAATAAGCAGTAACGCTTCATCGCGATCGACCTTTGGTATCGTCGCGATGAACGTTGTCTCAATCGTTGCGCGACGATATTTCTTGGCAGTCCGATTCAAGGGATCGTCAGGTCGACGCCTTTGCCATTACAGACGAAATCGTGACGGAAAAACCATTCTCAAAATTTCTCGACTTTCTCGAAGAACACTCCATCGCGGCCCACTCAGCATTGCGTGGTTGCACCGACCAGGAAATCCAGCAACTTGAAACCAGGTACGGGCTCACGCTGCCTGCTTGCTACCGCCAATATTTGTTATCGATGGGACACAAGTCGGGACGGCTTTTTACGCACGACCATCTTGCGGTGACTTATCCTCACGTGATTGAGATGACAGCACAGTATCGGGAAGACGTGCGTGAATTTCCGGATGAAGCTCATGTGGATTTGCCCTCCGATGCGCTGATCATCACGGGGCGGCTTGGCGAGCAATTCCTGTTCATCCGCTGCGATGATGCCGATGATTCGCCAGTCTGGTACTTCAACGAATACGATACAGGTGTCCGTCAGGTCTACGCTTCCGTCCTGGATTGGTTGCAATCAACCGCGACCGAGGCGGAGGCGGCAATCGAAAGCGGTTATTACGAGATCTACCCCGATGGAACCGGTCCGTAGCTAATCTTGTTTAAACGTCCGGGGAGGTCATCGTGACGGGAAACTCTTGCTCACTATGTGTTCCGGGGGTGGCACTCGCTGCGTTCGCTTACCCCCGGCTACGATGTGCGATCCCTTGGGGATCAAGAAACCTGCGAAACAGATTTCAATAGCGACAACACAAGAATTGCGCACGCTGACTTACGTCTCGATCTCGAATCCCTTTCTGGCTGCTCGGGCGACGAAGCTGTTTGCTTGCTGGTCGCCGACAATCTGTTCGGCCTGCGGATCCCATTGGATTTTTCGGTTCAACCGCGCAGCGATCCCGGCCAAGTGACAAGTGGATAACGCGCGGTGGTGACTGAAGACATCCGAGACCGGCTCGACGCGATCCCGCGCAGCCTCGAAAAAGTTACGAAAGTGATCGGTCAACGGCCGGTTCTTGTAGACTGCTTCGACGGCACCATCGGGGAGCGGATTGGACGCCAGATCCTCGACCGGCTTGCCCGTTAGCTTACCTCGATTGACGAAGATGCGGCCTTCGGTTCCTTCAAACAGAATCCCGTTGCCTTGATCGTGACGAATCTCGATCTCTTTGCCGTCAGCAAATTTGGCGCTGATCAAAAACGCCGTTGCCGTGTTGTAGCGAGTGTCATCGACGGGGTATCCATCTTTGAACTCGACGGGATGCCGGACCATCACGGGGTCGATGGAGACCGGCCCCGTGTCAGTTTTTCCCAGTCCCCACGTGGCGATGTCAACGTGATGGGCTCCCCAATCGGTCAACTTGCCGCCGGAGTATTCGTACCACCAGCGGAATTCGTAATGGCAGCGTGACCAGCTTTGGGTTTCACCGTTGTTGCCGGCCTGGTAACGGAAGTCGGCTTTCGGCGCCGGTCCCAGCCAGAGATTCCAATCGAGTTCACTTGGTGGTTGCACCTTGGGTAGTGACGGACTGGTCGGCGCACCACCGATACTGCAGGTAGCTTTGGTGAGTTTGCCGATCCGGCCGGCACGAATCAGCGCGATCGCCTTCAGAAACTCGACTTGGCTGCGCTGCTGAGTTCCGATCTGCACAATCCGGCCGGTCTTTTTGCAGACTTCACAGATCCGGCGACCTTCGTCGATCGTCAGCGTCATCGGTTTTTCACAGTACACATCCTTGCCGGCCAACATCGCCTCGATCGCAATTTTGGCGTGCCAATGATCGGGCGTAGAAATGTGAACGATATCGATATCTTTGTCATCCAAAATGGCTCGGTAATCAGCCATCGTCGCTGCTTCGTTGCCGGTCCATTCTTTGACAAGCTTGGCCGCCAGTCCGCGGCGCGAGGCGTCCGCATCACAGAGCGCGACATAGTCTCCGTACTTGCGAAAAGCGGGCGCGGATCCGTAGGGTCCGTTCAGTCCGGTCGCCTTCTGGCACCAACGGCTACCGGTCCCGATCGCGGCAACCCTGGGCCGATCGTTCGCACTGGCAAAACCGAGCGCGCGTTGGCTTCGATTCGAGAGGACGGCTGCGCCGGCAACAGCGAGCGAGTTTTTCAATGCGTCGCGGCGCGACAGATCATGACGTGGCATATTCACAAGCCTTTGCGTTAGGTAAAGGAAAACTGCCCATCACAAGCCGGGCACAGGTTGGCAATTCCGCGCGGTTTCACCGCACGCTGAAGGCGGTCAACGAGTTTTGATCGCGAATGTACAGGACGCCGCCCGCGACTACGGGATGAGCCCAGCTGGGTCGACCGTGGCTTTGCAGTTCGAGGCGTCCGTGTTCGTGATAACCTTCGGGTGTGGCTTCGACGAGTGCGAGTTGCTGACGTTCGCTCAAGACATACAGCATCCCGTCCGCGGCGACCAACGATCCTTTACCGACACCGCGATCTTGCCAGGCAATCTCGCCGGTCAGAAAGTTGACGCACATCAGCGTGCCGCCACCGCAGGTGTACATGTAATCGCCGATCTTGACGATCCCGCCGTGATGGATCCCCATCTTCTTTTCAAAGTAAACTTCGCTGGCCTCTTGCTGGCCGTTGTCGCCGGAAATCTTGGCCAGACCGCCGCCGGTTCCATAAGCACTGGCAACGAATACGTGGTCGGCGTCAACAATAGGCGTGCAGCAGTTCGCCGTGCCATTGTTGGCACCGCTGTATTTCCACATCAGCTGACCATCGTCCAGCTTGACCCCAAACACGCTGTCACGAGCAAACTGAACAACCTGACGGACGCCTCCGATTGTGGCGACGATCGGAGAGGAATAGTGCGCACCCTCGGTGACACCGCTGCTGCGCCAGACGACTTCGCCTGTCGATTTATTCAGAGCCGCGAGCGTTCCCTGTTTTCCCCCCGGCGTGACGATCACCAAATCAGCAACGATCAGCGGTGATTCGGAGTATCCCCAACCGGGCCGATTGCCACCCAGATCTTTTGTCAAACTGGTGTACCAAATGGTCTTGCCGGAGCGCAAATCCAAACACGTCAAGTCCCCGTTACCGCCCTCGGCGTAGACCCGATCACCATCGATCGTTGGTGTACCGCGAGGCCCATCGCCTTGGCCGTTGCGATAACCACCATACAACGATTTCAGTTCTTCGCGATTCAGTTTGCCATCGCCGCCTTTGATGTTCTTGTCGTAATAGCTGGTGATTTCGTCGGCGGCCAGGATTCCGTCTTGGCCGGCTTCCCGTTTGGATAGATAGGCAATGATCTCGCCGCGGGTGAGCAGTTGGTCGCCTTGTTTGGCTCCCGGCAATCGCTCGTCGGCATTGGAAAAGATTCTGCCGAGGTAACCGGCACGAGATTCTTGGCGGCTGACTTGGCCATCATTGTCAGCGTCGGCGGCCTGAATCAATTCTGCTGCACGAGCGGCCGCCAACTCCGCAGTCTTTGACTTATCAGCAGTATCGATCCGCATGAAATGATCGCGGAACTGATTTCCAGCTTCGGAGTAGTCCAATTGGCCGTCAGCGTTGGCGTCCAGCCCTGCCATGACTGCTTGGACACGGGCGGCATTGTTTCCGGCGGGTTCATCACGATCGTATTTGTGAAAGTCCCAGCCGAGTCGTGAAAGCGCTTCGACTTCGTCGATCGTGCCGTCATTGTTCCGGTCGAGATTCACGAATTCCTGACCGACTTTTGCATCCAAAGCGGCGGCAACTGGTTCGGGCTGCACAGCCCACAGCCGCGAGCCATCATCGACTCGCAGTGCCATGATGTGCTCGACGCCATTCAAATCGCCCATGGTTACGATCAAGCCATCTTTGACGGCGACGCTACTGTAACCGACACCAACATCATCAACTTGCCAGGCGACGGTCGGGCCATTGTCGGGCCACTCTTTCAGCAAGCCCTTGTCCGCGGAAATGCCATCTCGATCTGGACCCCGCCATTGCGGAAAATCGTTTGGTCCTGATGGCAATTCAGCCACCGCGGTATGGCAAGTGAACAACAGCAAAGCAAAGACGGCAACACGGTTCATCGATCGAACTCTTTTCAGCGGGGGGGGGCGGGACTGAAATGGAAGTGGCAGGACACGCACAGCCACACCATTGTCAGCAACGTCGCCTCGAAATGCTAGGCTGCTAAATGCAGCGGTAGTCGGAAGACATTCGACCGGCACAAACCGGATTCCTCGCGGATTTCGTTGGCAAATTGCGTCGATCCACAGCTCCCACCAGGGACGCGTCAGGTTACTTCTGTTGCAATTCGCGCCACCGTGTTTGACAATGGTTGTTCGACTCGCAGTATCCAAAACCAAGCCTGCCTTGATCGATGATTGATCGAACCAGCGAAACACGAAGATGCGCCTGGCAACACGCCCAAGTTTCGCGCCGGCAAACCCTGCAAGCTGGCGCCATCGGGATCTTGGGGCTGGGCATCAACCATCTGCAAGGTTTGCGCGAAGCCCGCGCCGCCGATGGCGTCACCCCGAAGGTCAGGGCAAAAAACTGCATCTTCATTTTTCTTTCGGGTGGCTTAGCGCAACATGACAGCTTCGACATGAAGCCCGATGCGCCCGAGAATATTCGTGGCGAGTTTCAGCCGATCGCGACCAAGACTCCCGGAATTCAAATCTGCGAGCATCTGCCGATGCTTGCGGACCGCAGTGAATCTTGGGCACTGTGCCGCTCATTGACTCACGGATCCAACGAACACTCGCAAGCACATCACATCATGTTGACGGGGCATTCGGAATTGCCCACCGGTTTCAGGCCCAACAGTCCCAGCCGTACCGATCGCGGATCGATCGCGGCAATCGCGGGCTACGCCACGGCTGCTCGTAATAACCTGCCGACGGCGGTCGTCCTTCCGGAACGACTGGTTCATAGCAGCGGCCGAGTCATTCCCGGACAACATGCGGGCGAGATGGGCACACAGCATGACCCCTGGATCATCGAAGCGTCGCCCTTTCACAACAAGTCTTACGGTGCGTTCCCGGAATTCGATTTCGATCATCAAGAACGCGGCGCCGCAGACGACAGACTTTTTCAGGCACCACAGTTGACGCTGCCTGATGGACTTGGCATGCGCGAAGTTGCCGGCCGCTTACAGCTATTGCAGACATTAAAGCAGCAGCGTCGCAGTTTGGACCAATTTGCACAGGTCGCCGAGTTTGACCGCTTACGGCAAGGTGCTGTGTCGCTACTAACCAAATCATCGGTCCATCAAGCGCTCGACGTCACCAATGCCGATGACAAGACTCTCGATCGATACGGACGCAACTCCTTTGGTTGGTCATTGTTGATGGCACGCCGGTTGATCACCGCGGGCGTGAATCTGGTGCAGGTCAACTTGGGCAACGACGAAACTTGGGACACACACGGCAACGCGTTTCCGCATCTCAAAGACAAGTTATTCCCACCCACCGACCTTGCGGTCTCAGCTTTGTTGGATGATCTGCAGGCATCGGGCGAGTTGGACGAAACACTGATTGTGATGGCAGGTGAGTTTGGGCGTACGCCACAGATTTCTTTGTTGCCAAAGCATTACAAGCTGCCTGGTCGCGATCATTGGGGTGCGGTGCAAACCGTGTTCTTTGCCGGTGGAGGGGTTCACGGCGGCCATGTGATCGGCAAATCAGACGCGCACGGCGGCTATCCCGCGGAAAGCCCGATGAAGCCGGAAAATTTCGCAGCCACGATTTATCAGGCCTTGGGCATTCCTGCCACGGCTGCATGGTATGACGCCCAGGATCGACCCCACCAGATCTATCACGGCGAACCGATCGCCGGCTTGAGCTAGAATATTGTCGGTCAGCGGCCAACGTCGGCTGCCAATGACTCCCGCCCTACCGTCTGTGCTTGACGGATCCATTGATGCATTGCCTCTCCAACGCAAATCGATTGCCGCTGCTGTTGCTATTAGCGATTACTTGCGTTGGCCAAGTCGACGCAGCCGAAGTCAGTCGGTTGGTGCCGCGGAGCTGCAAACCGGGACAGACAACGCAGCTGACACTTCACGGCAAAGACCTGGACGAATCACTGCGAGTGATTGCCAGTTCTGCTGCAGCGGAAGTGCGGATTGAAAGCATCGAAGCCACCAAGGCCGTCCTTGATCTAACGCTGCCCAAAGATTTTCCGCTTGGGCCATTTGCACTTTGGTCTGCATCGGCCAGCGGTCCTCACCAACCCCTCATCATTCTTGCTGATGACTTGGAGGTCGTTGCCGACAACGGCAACAATCATTCCATCGACTCCGCACAAACCGTCGCGACTTTGTCCGCGGTAGATGGCATCTGTGATGGTTCGCAAAGTGATTTTTATCGGCTCTCGATAAGCGAAGGCCAACGCGTTGCCTTTGAGATTCACACTCAGCAAATCCAATCCGCCATGGATCCGGTGCTGCGAATCATTGATTCCGAGGGCAACGAAGTCGTTCTAGCCGATGATGGCGCGGTGGGGCCAGATTGTCGATTCAGTCACCAATTTGTTGCCGCCGGCGAGTATGTCGTGCAAGTGTACGACAACCGTTACTCCTCCGGCGGCAGTGCGTATCATCTTCGCATCGGCGACTTCCCCATCATCCGCCATGGCTACCCGCTAGCGGTTCGCCGCGGGGAACCAACGCAAGTTAGCCCGGTTAGTCTCGACGGGTCAATTGTTCCCGAACGAAATGTCGAAGCCCCTCATGGGCATTTCGCTGATTCGATCACAGTTGATGCGCGCCTGGAAGATGGAGAATCATCCGCCTGGGTGTCGGTCTTGGCCAGTGACATGGAACAGTTCAGAGAACAGGGAGATACGGCACCTGAGCCATTATCGATTCCAATCGGTATCTCGGGATGGTTCAGCGAACCTGGGCAGCGCGATTCGTATCCGATTCGCGGCAGGAAAGATGAAAAGATACGTGTAAGTTCTCAAACACGAAGCTTGGGCTGTCCCACGCTGCTGCAAATGCAGCTGCAGAATGAAAATGGAGTGAAAGTCGCCGAAACGAAGGTGAGTGACGCGGATCAATGGAGCTTTGAATACACGTTTCCCGACGATGGGGTTTACCTGCTGGATGTCGGTGACCTGTTGAAGCGCGGCGGCCAGGAGTTTGCTTATTGGATCGAAATCAAACCAGCCGGCGACTTTTCCGTGGGCTTGAAAGCAGATGCCAAAGGACGCCAGCAATTTGCCGTTGAGGAAGAACACGGCGCGTGCGCGATTGATCTGCAGATTTCCAGATTCGATTACGATGGCGCGATCGATATTTCGTTGGCCAATCCTATCGAAGGGCTGCACATCCTGAATCCGCGGATCGCGGCCAAAGCCAAAGAGGCGCGGATCTATCTGGTCGCCAAAGACGGCTGGAAACCGAGTTCGCTGGCAACCGTCCGCTTATTGGCAACCGCTGTCGACTCGCGAAATTTAACCGGCCCAGTCAGCAGCCGAGCTCTGCAGCGAACAAAACAGCCTTTTGTCTTGGTTCCTCCTGCTTGGAATGACGGCGCCATCCTGGTCGCCGGAGTCATCAAGAGTGAATCACCCTTCGCGCTCGGGCCAGCTGCGGGGATTCGGTTCGCCAGACCACTTCAAAAGCACTCGGCCGACTTGACGCTGAAACGCATCAACAAAGAATTCAAACAGGGCGTCACCTTATTGGGCACCGATTTGCCCCCCGGGTGGAACGTTGCCGTCAAAGTAGACAAAGACACCTATAAGGCAACTTTTTCACAGCCCAAACTGGCCGATGCCGAACCGAACCAACTATCTCTTCTCGCCTTCGCAGAATTCAAAGATCGCGGCCGCATCGAGCGTTTCAACTTGCCAGTCGAATGGTTTGACCCGCTGAGCGTGAAGCTGGAATTTGCCGATCCCCTTGTCAGAGGCGGCGAGGCAACCGTGCGCGCGAAAATCGTACGTACAGCGGTCGATCCACAACCGGTCATCCTGGACACCGCCGCGCTCCCTGCCGGTTTAACTGGCCCGGAATCGGTCACTATCGCTGCCAATCGAAACCAAGTCGACTTTCAGTTGCAAGTTTCGCCCGACGCGAAGCCGGACAGCGAATTAACGGTGAACGCGACCAGCAAGTTTCGCGGTCACGAGTTCAGTATCGCGAGTGATCCTGTAGCGGTTGCCATTGTCGAAGCCCCACGCCGACTGCAGATTCATCCCAGCGAACTTGTTTTGGACGGCAAGAACGCTCATCAGCAATTGATTGTCACCGGCTTTGACGAAGATGATGCGCCGCGTGACTGGACACATCACGCGAAGATCTCGATCTCGAATCCTGTGATTGCTAAAGTAGACGGCGCAGTGATCTATCCGACTGCCAACGGAGACGCCGAAGTCTTGATCCAAGTTGGCGGCACGCACCAATCTTTGCCCGTTCGCGTATTAAATATCGAAAATTCGCGGCCGGTCGAATTTGAATCTGAACTGCTGGTCGCATTGTCAAAACAGGGCTGCAATTCGGGTGCCTGCCACGGTTCTCCCAGCGGCAAGGGTGGTTTTCGATTATCGCTGCGCGCTTTCGACAAAAAACTTGATGAACTGACGTTGATTCGCGAGAGTTTCGGGCGCCGAGTCAACCCGCTCGATCCTGACCAAAGTTTGATTCTGCTAAAGCCTTTGATGAAGCTAGCCCACGGCGGCGGCAAGCAACTGCGCACAGACGACGCTGCCTACCGTATTCTTCGTCGCTGGGTCGCCGAAGGTGCCAGTACCGATCCGCCCGAGACGACTCGTTGCCAAAGCCTGGAAGTATTCCCAGACCAAAAACTTGTGCTGGACGCAAACTCCGGCGGCCAACAAATTTCAGTGACCGCGCGGTTTCCGGACCGCACCCGCGATGTCACCCACTTGGCTGCTTACGAAAGCTCCAATCCAAAAGTCGCAACGGTCGACGCGCGGGGATTTGTCCAGCAAGTTGGCCAAGGCGAGACGGTCATTCTGGTTCGATTCTTGGAACACATCGAATCGATCCCGCTGATGTTTGTGGAACAGGTGGAAGGATTCCAGTGGAAATCGCCGCCGCCCAACAATTACATCGATGAACTTGTGGGCGCCAAGCTGCGGCAATTGCATTACTTGCCCTCGCAGACTTGCAGCGACGCGGAATTTCTGCGGCGAGTTTATTTGGACGTGATCGGAATTCTGCCAACGGTTGGCGAAACACAAGCGTTTCTGGCCGACGCCAATGCGAACAAAAGAGTGGAATTGATCGACAAGCTTCTGCAGCGCGACGAGTACGCCAAATTCTGGGCACTCAAATGGGGCGACCTGTTGAAGCTGACCGGCAAGATGGTGGGCGATGAAGGCGTTTACAAATACCACCGCTGGCTGGAACAGTCGCTTCGCCAGAACATGCCGTATGACCAATTCGCAAGGCAACTGCTAACCGCTTCGGGTAGCACACTGACCAATCCGCCGGCAAACTTTTATCGTACCGCCGCAGACATGAACGAGTGCGTGGAAACCATATCGCAAGTCTTTCTGGGCGCTCGTCTGCAGTGCGCCAAATGCCACAATCATCCTTTCGAGCGATGGACACAGGACAACTATTACGGTTTGGCGGCCTTCTTTCATGGCCTGCGGCGCCGCAAGACCGAGCGGCCCGGTGAAATGTTTATCTACGCCACTGAGGCTGGCGAAGTGATTCAGCCAAGAACGGGCGAAACCATGCCGCCCTGGCTTCCTGTGCTGGGAACCGTGTCGGAGATTGGTGACGAAGATCGCCGCCAGGTGTTCGCAAACTGGTTGGTCGATGCCAAAAATCCATCTTTCGCGCGCATCGAAGCGAACCGCATATGGAGTCAGTTATTCGCCCGCGGGATTGTGGATCCAATCGATGACTTTCGCGATTCAAATCCGCCCAGCAACGAACCTCTTTTGGACGCACTGGCTCAAGATTTCATCAACAGCGGATACGATCGCAAGCACCTGTTGCGGACAATTCTTAGCAGCCGCACTTATCAGGCCGGTTACCAAACCAACGAATCAAATCTAGATGACAACTCTTATTTTTCGCATCAGCAACCGCGTCTGTTATCTGCGGAGCAGCTTTTGGATGCGATCAACCAAGCCTTGGGATTGGAACAAAAGTTCGGCAATTTGCCCGCCGGGACCAAGGCAACGCAACTGATTGCTCCCGACCTGGTGGAAGTCGACTTCTTGAAAACATTCGGGCAATCGGAGCGCAACACGGTGTGTGCCTGCGAGCGCCCGCAGGATTCCAACTTGGGCATGGCGATCGAACTCTTCAACGGCAAGCTGATACACGAAAAGTTGCGTGACCCCAAGAATCGATTCCGCACGGCGATCTCCGCCGGTCAATCGGTCGAACAAGCGGTCCGAGACATGTATTTGGCTGCCGTCTGCCGCCAACCAACGCAACCGGAACTGACCGCCGCGCTGGAGCATTGTGCAACACGCCAGGACACCGCTGCAGGGCTGGAAGATATTTGCTGGGCATTGTTCAACACCGACGAATTTCTTTTTCAGCATTGATGAGCAAACACATCATTAGCAATGCCCGCTGTCGCCTGTTCCTGCTGTGCCTGTGCGCTGCAGTCTCGCCCGCCGACCGGTGCTGGTCGGCGGAAACCGTCAGCTTTGCGAAACAGATTGCCCCCATCTTGCTAAACGAATGCGTGGCTTGCCACGGAGCCAAGAAAGCGGAAGCGGGATACCGTGTCGACCGCTTCGACGAACTTTTCAAGGCTGGTGACTCGGGAGAAAACCCGCTGGCGCGGAGCAAGGAGGAAACAAGCGAACTGTTGCGGCGTGTCAGCACCGACGACGAATCCGAGCGGATGCCCGCGGAAAGCGATCCTCTAACAGCGGAACAAATCGAACTCGTCAGGCTCTGGATCCAGCAGGGTGCGAAATTCGATGGCCAATCCCCCAGCGATCCGCTGGCAGTCGTGATCCCGCCACCGCGCTACGCCGATCCGCCCCAATCTTATCAGCAAGGTGTGCCAGCGACCGCCATTGCCTTTTCCCCGGACGGCGGGCAATTGATCGTCGGCGGCTACCACGAATTGATGGTCTGGGATGCCAACGATCCGAAGCTGGTTCGTCGCATCAAGAACATTGGTCAGCGCAGTTTTTCCATTGCTTTCGATGTTGCCGGAAAGATGCTTGCCGTTGGCTGTGGGCAGCCCGGCCGCAGCGGAGAAGTGCGATTGATTGACTACCAGTCGGGTGAAGTTTTGGGCGTGATCGCGCGGACGAGCGATGTCGTCTTGGACGTCGCGTTCCGACCCGGTACTGACGAATTAGCGGTTGCATCGGCCGACAACTTGATTCGTATTTTCGACATCAAGAAGCGTGAAGAAGTTCGTTCCATCGCCAGCCACGCGGACTGCGTTAACGATGTTGGGTTCAGTGATGATGGAAGCCGTTTGGTTTCCGCAAGCCGTGACAAATCGGCCAAGGTGTTTGATGCGGACACGGGGCAAGTGCTCTCCAGCTACCAAGGTCACGACGGACCGGTCCGAGGCGCAACGATCCTGCCGGATGGCAAACAAGTCATTTCCACGGACGCCAATGGAAAACTGCACCGCTGGAATATCGAAGGCGGCAAGCGAGTTGCTGAAATTGCCCTCGCTGGAGAAACCTTCAAGTTGGTCCGGAATCAGGATTTCGTGCTGATACCGTGCTCCGATCTCCGCTTGCGGCAAGTTGACTTGAAGAGCAACAAGGTAACTCAGCAGTATCAAGATCACGCCGACTGGGTCGTTTCCACGGCATTGGCCCCCGGCGGCAAGCTGGTTGCCAGTGGCTGCCTGAATGGTGAAGTCCGGATCTGGAACGCGACTGATGGCTCGCTGCTTCACGCTTGGCTAGCCAAACCGTAATCGTGCCGTTTCGGTACCGTCAGGAATCTGGGGCAAATAGAGGTGGGCCGATGGCCGTGACGGCTACGGGCAATGCGCGGCGCCCGGCCGCTCACCGGCCTGTTGATTTACAGCATTTTTGGAAATCTCGTAGGCCAGGACTTGTCCTGGATCCTTATTGCCAGGACAAGTCCTGGCCTACCGATGATCTTCGCAAATTCCACCACAAATACAAAACGCCCGTTCAAAACAGATCCGCGATCGCATCGCCTTCGTCAAGCAAATTGTACGTTCGTCCCGAAGCATCTTCCGCTTGCAATTGTTTGACTCCGGCGGCGTGGTAAACCGTCTTGGCAATGTCAGCCGGTGTCACCGGGAGATCGGCGGGATATTCGCCAAATCGATCACTTGATCCGTACGTTTGCCCGCCCTGAATTCCTCCGCCGGCCATCAAGACGCTCAAGCAATGAGTCCAATGATCGCGGCCCGCACCGCTAACACCGCCACTTCGCGGGTCGCCTATTTTCGGTTTACGACCCATCTCGCTGGTCACCATCACCAACGTTTGATCGAGCAAGCCGCGCTGTTGCAAATCTTCAAGCAATGCGCTGAAAGCCTGGTCAAACTCCGGCAACAGGTGGTCTTGGAGACATCGGAAGTTATCGCCGTGCGTATCCCAGCCGCCTGCGCTTTTGCATTGCTTCTTGATCTTTTCGTTCTCTTTCCAGAACACCGTGATAAACGGAGTCTCAGCTTCCACCAAACGACGCGCCAGCAGCAAGCTCATCGCATTGACGGTCTTGCCGTAGCGATCGCGCACCGATTGCGGCTCGCTGCCAACGTCAAACACGTCGCTTGCCTGCGATGACAACAGCAGATTCAAGGTGCGCTGCTGGTGTTTTTTCCAGGTCCGCTGTGCCGGATATTTTTCGAATTCGCGGCGGGCGACATCCAGTTTGTTCAACAGTTGCTGCCGCGAGGCCAACTGGTCCGGTGTCACATCGCCGGCCAAGACAAGTGACGGCACATGAAACTTCAGCGGATCCTCTTGCGTACCGTGCACATACAGCGGATCGAACTGAACGCCTAAGCGTGCCGCAAACTGGCCTGGCCGCGTATACGGCGCGCGGCTTGGTTTATGCGGTAACGTGATCGCATTGGGCAGCGTGGCGTGCTGCGGTCGGCGGGCGGCAACGACCGATCCGATGAACGGCCAATCGTCAGCATAAGGTCGACGATTGTTGCCTTGCGTCTTGAACGTCGAATCGGGAACGTGCCCGGTCAAGTTGTAGTAGTAACCAGCGTGATGATCGTTGGTATTGACCGACCCACTAACCGAATTGATTACGGCCAGATGGTTCGCTTGCGCCGACAGCAGCGGCAGATGCTCGCACAACCGCACACCCGGTGCCGCCGTTTGAATCGCCGAAAAAGGACCGCGATATTCCGACGGTGCCTCCGGCTTCATGTCCCAAGTGTCGACGTGCGAGGCGCCACCACACAGGAAAAACAGGATGACCGACTTTGCCTTGCCGTCGCCAGCGACTTGGCCTGACAACTGTTCGCTGGCGGACAACCGCTGGGGGCTGCCAAACTGCAGCCCAGCAAAGCCAGCGGCGGAAGCGATCAAAAACGCGCGCCGGTCAGTGGATTTGTTAAGCCTGGACATGATCAACCATTCGTGATTGGGTTCGATGTCGGTCATTCTAGACCAATTCATCATTGATGTGGAATCATCGGTAGACCAGGACTTGTCCTGGCGTCGCATTGCCAGGACAAGTCCTGGCCTACCACAGCCATCGTTCAGTCACCGGAATCGCCATTTCTGATCACCCCGCGGGATCACGTTATTAAGTAGACTACGGGCTGTACTTTCTTGAAAATCCTGGCCACGGGCAAATCAAATGCAACGTACTCGACTTGGTGTTTCCGTCGGATTCCTGCTGGCAGCCTTCATCACGCAGCACGCCCCGGCTGCCAACAAGCCGAATTTGTTGTTCGTGATCGCCGATGACTGCACTTTCCGCGACATTGGCTGTTACGGCGGCCAGGCCCACACGCCAAACATCGATCGTTTGGCAACCCAAGGCATGCGATTAACACACTGTTTTCAAGCCGCGCCGATGTGTTCACCGACTCGGCATAACATCTATACCGGCCAGTATCCCGTCAAAACCGGGGCATACCCCAACCATACGGCCACGTATTCACACATCAAGAACATCACGCATTACCTAAAGCCACTTGGCTATCGCGTCGCGCTCTCGGGAAAGACGCACATCGGACCTCGTCAACTTTTCCAGTTCGAGTACAGCGGACAAAAAAACCCCGACATGAATGCGATCGACACGCTATTCGGCCAATGTGCCGAAAACGAAACGCCGTTTTGCTTGTTCGCCTGTAGCAACGAACCGCATACGCCTTGGGACAAGGGCGATGCGTCGCGCTATCCGCCAGAGAAAATCAAGCTGCCAGCCTACATTCCGGACACGCCGGTCGTCCGTGATGGCTACAGCCGTTATTTGGCCGAGGTCACTTACTACGACAGCCAAGTTGGCGAATTGATGGATTTGTTGGACAAGCACAAGCTTGCCGACAACACCCTGGTCATCGTCGTTTCCGAGCAAGGCAATTCGATGCCGTTCGCCAAATGGACCTGTTACGACAACGGCTTGCAGTCGGCCATGATCGTTCGCTGGCCCGGAAAAGTAGAACCCGGGTCGGTCAGTGATGCCATGGTCGAGTATGTCGACGTGACGCCGACCTTTGTGGCCGCCGCCGGCGGCCAGCTCGCAGCAGAGCTGGATGGCGAGAGCATGATTGATCTGTTCACAGGTAAAGTGACCGAGCACAAGCAGTTTGCTTACGGCATCATGACTACCAAGGGTATCATCAACGGCAACGATTCGTATCCAATTCGCTCCGTGCGTTCACGCACCCACAAGCTGATCCTTAATCTTCAACACGATCAGAAATTCACGAACGCGTGCACGAAGTCGGCTGAGTTCTTGTCGATGATAAAAGCCGCAGACGCCGGTGACGATTTGGCGAAATGGGCTGTGAATCGATATCACTATCGGCCGGCGGTGGAGTTTTATGATGTGATCGAAGACCCGCTGGAAATGCACAACCTGGCAGATCACCCGGAGTATGCCGACAAGATCGCAGCGCTGCGAAAACAACTCGATGCGTGGATGGAATCACAAGGCGACAAAGGTGTCGCCACCGAGCTTGTCGCCAATCAGCACAAGCAGTCGAAAGCAAAGTCCGGCAATAACAAAAAGAAGAAGTAAACGCGATTCCTAAATGCGGCTCCGCGGGAGCCTCGCCCTGGGATGTGAAAACATCGGAATCTGGAGCATTTGTGGCCAATAGCAAACATGCGTTTGTTGCGTCCAAGACAACATGAGTTTCCTGGGAGGGCGAGGCTCCCGCCGAGCTGAAGCGTCGGAAACGCTTTGCGGCTCCGCGGGAGCGTCGCCCTCCCAGCGGTTGGCAAACCTGTCTTCTTGTCCCCCACGCGTCCCATGACGTCTTCCCCAACGTTCCCCCACTACGATCCGTCACGCAGTTACGCGTGGAACTACGCCAACGCACCTGAGCCGGTCGCTGCTGTCGACGAACCAATTGTTCCCGGCGACTGGAACTGCTGCGGGCGGAAAGTCGCTTCACCGCTGGGGATTGCCGCCGGCCCGCTGCTAAATGGCAAATGGTGCTTGTACTACGCGAATCTTGGCTTTGACGTCCTCACTTACAAAACGGTTCGCAGCCGGCAACGTGATTGCTATGAACTGCCTAATTTGCAACCGGTAACCTGCGGCATGCTTACGGAAAAGCCTGCGTTGGTCCGCGCCGGCAATCAGATGAACGGTTCATGGGCTGTTTCCTTTGGGATGCCGTCGGCGGATCCGGACGCCTGGCGGCGCGACATCGAGTGGACGCGAAACAGATTGCCCGCCGATAAGATCCTTTCGGTCAGTGTCGTCGGCTCGGTTCAAGACGGCTGGACCAACGATGACTTGGCCAATGATTATGCCTTGTGCGCAAAGTGGGCTGTGGAAAGCGGCGCAGACTGCATTGAAACCAACTTCTCCTGCCCAAACGTGTCCACATGTGACGGACAGCTCTATCACAATGCGCACCAGTCACGCGAAATCGCCGAAGTTGTGCGGGCCGCAATTGGAAACACGCCTTTGCTGATCAAGATAGGCCATCTGGTACAAGACGAGGCAATTCATTCGCTGCTTGCCGCGGTCGGGAAGATCGCTGACGCGTTAGTCATGACCAACAGCATCGCGTCGTCGGTGATTCAAGATGACGAGCTGATGTTTGGCGGACAGCAACGCGGCATCTGCGGCGAAGCGATTCGCAAGGAGTCGGTTCGGCAGCTCGGTCGCTTCGCAAAAGTGATTGCTGAGCAAAATCTGCTCCTCCAGCTAATTGGCGTCGGAGGTATCAGCACAGCGGACCATGTACGAAGTTACCTGGCTGCCGGTGCGCATGCTTGCCAACTGGCGACGTCGCCAATGATAAATCCACAGGTGGGTCTGGAGATTCGACGTCAGATGGCGTTGCAGATGTAGGCCAGGACTCGTCCTGGCGCGGCGATGGGAGGGCAAGTCGAAGCCGATTTCCCGAGAATTTTTCGACCGAGCCGTAGACGTGTCTTTTCTCACTCAAAATCTTGTTGCAATTTCGTGATCTCCGCAGCCGTTAAATCGCCGCGGTGAATCACCAATTGGTATTTCAAGACCGTGGGTTCGACTCTGGATAACGAAACTGGCTGGCGTCCAGGGTAGACCGCGTTCTGCATGCTTCCTTTGCTTCGCAGAATCCAAAGATCATTCGGTGGCGGGTTGGTCGCGTGGGAAAGAATGGCAATCCCACGCTGATCATCGGTGATATTAATCCACAAACCCGCTTGAATTGCTTGCTTCACGGGTTGCACGTCGCCATCGCCCGAGACAAAACGCTGCCGTCCGTTCAGCTGAATGCGTGGAGCAAAACCACCGTAACCTTTGACGTCTTCACTGCCACCTATCTTGACGTTGTCAGCTATGGCGAGCAGCGAAATTTCAAACTCGATCAGTCGGTATCGATTCGTCTGTGGATGGGCTGTGATCATCGTATCTTCGCGGACAACGGGAATCATCTTTCCGTCATCACCCAGATAATCGGGTGACTTCCAGAGCACTGTCGCGGCGATTGACAGTGAGTCCGCTTCGCCAGACGTATTGACCGACGGAACGTCCCAGATGAATCTCTCGCAAGTCCAAGGGTCACCTAATTTCCTGTCGCCCACCCAGACCTGATGCCAGGCCCAAAACACACCACGATGGTGACGGTGGTCCGGGGGAAAATCCTCGCTGATGACTTTGCCATCCAAATCAAAAAGCGGGTGCACGTAATTGGCGCGCGGCCATTTGCCTTCCAGCGACTTGGTAGTTCGTTGATACCGCAAGACAGGCAAGTCGCCTTGGAGGATCATCACGCCTTGATCGTCCGGATCCGTGCGTAACGGTTGTTGGCCGGCTGCCGAGTGAGGCAACGCAACGAAGAGCAGAGCTGCAATTCCCAGGATTCGTATCATGTTGGTTCGTAGATCGAGCAGAAATCGGAACGAGAACTGTTTATACTCGCCGTCTGGCGGCTTGGCGCCTGGCCGAAAGAATTTCCCTTCGCTTGATCGGTAGAAAGCGCGGATCGAATCCATGGGCAAACGTCTTGAACAAGAATTGATACGACTTCGGCAGCGTGTCGCCACGATGGCAAACTCCGTGCAGCAGGCACTGGCTGATTCCGTGGCGGCCCTGAGAACTGCCGATATCGATGCGGCCAACCGCGTCTGTGAAGCCGACGTTGTCATCAATGACCAGCGATTCGCGTTGGAGAGCGATATTGTGACGGTCATCGCCACGCAACAGCCTGTGGCCGGCGATGTCAGATTGCTGGTCGGCATTTTGGAGATTGCCACTGAGTTAGAACGTATGGGTGACTATGCCAAAGACATTGGTCGCATCGCCATTAGACAGCATCCGCACAAACTCGATAATCTTCCTTTCGACATCTCGGAGATCTCCAGCCACGCCATCAACATGCTGGAGCGAGCAATCACAGCCTTCGTCGATGGTAACCCGGAACTCGCTACAACTGTGGCAAAAGACGACGACCACGTTGACGATCTTTGCCTGAGTCTTCACCGCAAATTGGTTCAAGACGCCAGTTCCGATGGAGCGTCACTGCAAGATGCGATGAGGCTTTTGCCGGCGATCCACAACATCGAACGATTTGCCGATCGGGTTACGAATATCTGCGAACGAATCGTGTACATCGAGACATCCCAGCAGGTCGAATTCGACGATCTATGAAAGTTTTAATGAAATCGAAATGAACCGAATGAAGGACGGTCAGATTCCTTGGGAAGCAGCCTGCCGTTGGCAGCAGTACGAGGCAGAACTGCGCGTCAATCTCGTGCGACTGGGCGCCATTGGTTTGTTTTATATTGTCCATCTGGTTCATCATGTGGCGGCGAAAGGAAACCTGCCCGTTCTGGCGGCCTTGGGATTGGATTCAGGAACGGTACTCACCGGGCAAACGCATGCGGCCTTGACTTGCATCGTGTTGGCCTGGGTGATGATCGGGCTGTGGATTCACCGGTCGCTTAGCATGCGTGTGTTCCCACGATGGTTGATGTACGGTTCGACGGCCGGTGACGTGATCCTGCTAACTGCGGTTCTGGTACTCACGTCCGGACCGACCAGCCCCCTGATTGCGGGTTACTTTTTGATCGTGATGATGTCGGGCTTACGGTTCGACCTGACGCTAGTCCGCTGCGCAACGGCTACGACTGTGGTTAGCTACTTGATCGTACTCGGCTGTGCAAAGTGGCCGATCGGACTGGGGAAAATCAATACTCTTCCCAGCGTGCCGCGGTACCAGCAGCTGATGGTGATCGCCGCGCTGCTGTTAGCTGGTGTGGTGGTTGGCCAAGGAGTACGCCAGGCACGACAGTTGGCACAGCTTGGTACTCCCGCGCCGGGTGACGAGGGGGAATCATGAGCGAGCCGATGGCAACGGCAGCCTGTCCCAATTGCGGTGCTACGTACGAGCCGCCGGCAAGCATCTGCTGGCTGTGCCATCAGAATCTGCCGCCAGATGCCCCAAAGGTCGCTGGCACGTTGGCCCCCGAAAGCAGTTTTTCCTTCACGTTTTCAATTGCCAGTATTCTGTTGGCGACCTCATTATTTGCTGTTTTCTTTGGTGTTCTGGCGATGGCACCCGGGTTGGCGATCCTACTTGCCGTGCTTTCGGTGCCTGCATTCGTGCGAACGGGATTGGTTGTTCATCGCCGCTCGCAGCTTGGCAAGCCGGTATCAGCGGCGCGCAAGTTCTTGTGGTTTCTGGGTTCACTGACGGTGACCACGACCGTGGTGACGGTGGTCCTGTTCGCTTCGGTGGGTACCTTCTGCGCAGTTTGTCTTGGCGGGGCGTCCGTCGTGAACGATCCCAATAAGCCGGTTCCTTTTGCTCTGCTAGCAGCCGGAGTCACCACGATCACGGCGATCGTGTTGAGCGCCGGGTGGATTCGCCGCCGCTGGCGACGTCACCTTGGAGATTAGGTGCTGTGGTCCAGTTAGATTCTTCGGGTAGCCGGATTCGCCAGAATTCGGGGCGTTCGGCGAGTCACTGAAGTCTGGCGACCCCAGCTACAAACGACCAAAGCACTCGCGCATCGTTACGAGTGCAGAACTTGCCTCATTCCTGAGCATTGCCGTCAAGGAAGCCCTGCAGGGACGAATGGACCCCAACCGTCAGCGGTATCATGTCAGCATACCATCAACGAAGTCACCCATCCCGTCGGCCGCGGATTCAGCACTCTGTTCGCTCGAATCGGCACTGGCAACATCGACTTGATCAGCAGGCAGCACATTCTGCGTGTCAGTCGAATTGCCAAAGTCGGCAACTTTGATGGCTTCGTCAACCAGCTGAACGTTACCCGTGTCGGTCATCTCATTGTCCTGGTCGGATTCATTCATTTCAGCGATCAAGGCAATGGCCGCAGCGAGACCATCGTCGTGATGAGCATCGTGATCGTGGTCGTGGCTGTGTTCCTCGAAGTACCACAACTCGTCGACCACCAGCAATTCATCGGTAGCTGATTTCTTCGGTTTGCCGTTACCATTGCCGTTCCCGCCGCCGCCACCGCCACCGCCTTTCGTATCATCATCCAGAATCGAGCCGGTCGCCTGACCGTCAAGCAAGCTGGCTCCGTCAACCGAATCGATATTCACAAAGAATGTCTCGTCCGGTTCTTGATCCCCGTCACCGATCGACTGAACGGTGATGGTCCCCGAAGTTTGACCGGCAGAAATCGTCAAAACATCGGAGGCAGCAACATAGTCGCTGCCGGCAACCGCTGTTCCATTGGCAGTCGACCAACTGATCGTCACGTCGTGGCTGAGTGAGTTTGAGAGATTGACCACAAAAACGATGTCTTTGAACGTTGGGTCTCCGCCGTTCTTCCCTTTGGTCAAATTACCTTCGTTTGCTGACGCGTCACTGATCGATACATTGGCATCGTTGTCGTTGATCGTGGCGGTTCCTTCGCCATCGGCAATCGTACCGCCTGTCGCGTTGCTCAAGTTAACGGTGAACGACTCGACACCTTCCGCGTCAACATCATCAACGATCGGCACTCTGATTGTTTGCGAACTCGAGCCACCGTCCGTGAAAGTCAAGCTTCCGGCAGTGTATTCGAAGTCGCCTGGTGCCGACGCGCTGCCGTCGATTGTGCTGTAACTGACGGTCACATCTCCCGTCGTACTGCCCGATCGAGTCACGGTGAACGTCGCCGTACCCGCACTTTCGTCGACGATCACGTCGTTGATTGATAATTGAGCGACTTGCCCCGGATCGACGATCAAGCCGGTGATTTGATAACTGCCGAGACTGGCATAGTCGCTATAACCTGTCGGCGTGCTGGAGGTAGGATCGCCAACGCCGACGCCATCGATGTGCAGATAGTATTGGCCAGCCGCCAGGGTCGTTGATATCGACGCATTCAATCCACTGGTTGGGTTGGATGTCGCCACCAGGGTGCCTGAACCATCATACAAATCCGCCTGGATGTCCAAGTTTGGCCCCGGTAAGAACGAATCAACGTTCAATGTGACGCTGCCGGCACCGGTGGTAAACGTAAATACGTCCTGATCGGTCGACTGCTCAATCAAACCCGCATCATTGACCGTCGTTCCGCTGACTGAAAGTAACGAAGCCGCCCCATTGGTATCTCCATGATCGTCGGCTCGGTATCCAAAGCCGTTGTAGGTGGTGATCACGTGCAGGTCGTCCGGACCCTTGTTGTAATTGGCCCCTGACCCACCGTTGTTGGAATCATAAAACGTGCCGTCGTCCCATTGAGTCACGTTCTTATAGTAGCCAACCCCCATGATCGAAGCCCAGCCAGTGTCGCCGGAGCCATGACCTTGGTAATAGGATGAGGACGAATTTCCGTCGTGTGACAAACCGAGCGCATGACCGACTTCATGGCTGGCCGCCTCGGCGACGCTCTTTCCGCCCGACGTGTAGACCCACACGGGCAGATCGCCGCTATTGTTGAAGCTGTTGATGTAAGCGATCCCACCGCATCCGCAGTACTCGGCCGGATCGTTGACCATCGTGCTTTCCTTGGTCACGATGACACGTAAGCCCCACTGTGTGTCCCCGCTGCCGGACTTCTGCAAGCGATCAATACTGGGCTCGACGGTTGTCACGTTGACGTTGAAGGGACGAAAATCTTCGGCGACACGGTTAAATGCTTCCTCTATCCGCGACAACTCGGTCGCATTGAATGTGCTGGGATTGCCGTCAATGTCGTATGGATTTGCCGTCAATGTCGCTTGGTTGTAATACGAATTCCAATTCGTGTTCTCCACGACGTGACCGTCAAAATCCAACAAGATGGTATGGTCCGCGCCGGGCAGGCTCTCAAAGGCGGGAGCCGCAGCAAGACAAAGGCGTGACTCCAACACTTCCAGCTTGAATCGTCGAGATTGACGCCGGCTCCGATTCGAACGTGTACAACGACCGCGTGACTTTTTCATGAGAGGATGCCCGTAGATAAGTTGAAGAGTAGATCGATCGACAATTAGGTCGCACCGACGCGGACTAGCATAATCTTTTATTCCGGGGCGAACAAACGCACTCTCGCGTAAACACATTCTTTTGCAAGTCAAAGCACCCCGCCGCAGGGCCATGCCGACAACGTTAGGTCTATCGGATTGTTGAGAGCGCTCATTAATCGACAAGCGTACATCAATCGGCAAGGAAGTTCTCGGTCAGTGCGGCGTA
>JBFJVZ010000056.1:0-25018 GCA_041623895.1 Pirellulaceae bacterium
ACCCCAGGCCTGCATTCGCTCGCGGAGCTCGCTCTGCTTAGCCTGGGCTATGTAAATTGTCGCCCACTTCGGGGCTACTAAGCCGGACACTCTCCAGGTCCTGGCCTGCGATTCTTCGAGGCTTCTAAGTCGGACTCCTGGTTCTGCTTGGCTGTTTGCGTGACCTATGTTTCAGCGTGTGTCGGTGCGCCGACACGTTGATTGAGCATCAATATCGTTTTTGACCGCTCGACCGCTGATATCGTCACAATCGGACCGGCGCTCTGCACCAGACGACGGTTCGCGGCAGGCATGTCAGCGAGGATTCTGTCCGATCTTGACGTCCTGATAGGCAAGACCAAATGAGTCTCGAAACTCCTGATATCGCTGAGTCGATCGCTAGTCACGCCGGCGCGCAGTTCTTTGGCAAAAAACTGGACGACTTCGGCGCGGCCGAGCAAGGCCAAAGCATCCTGATTGCGGGTTGCGGATCTGGTCACGAAGCCGCTTGGATCCAACAACGATTTCAGGCTCGTGTCGAGGCGGTCGATATCGATGATTTTGTCCCCGACCAGCTGCGCGGCCGCCCCAACCTGAATTATCAGATCGCCGGTGTCTGCGATCTGCCCTTTGAATCCAACCACTTTGATCTGATTTTTTACCACCACGTGATTGAACACGTGGACCGCCCGCGCGAAAGCCTGACTGAGCTGCACCGTGTCCTCAAGCCGGGAGGCTGGCTGTTTATCGGGACTCCGAACCGCCATCGACTTGTCAGCAGCGTGGGGGCACACAAGCAGTCGGAGTGGGAATCGACTTTAAGCAACAAGATCAAAGACAACGTGCGAGATTGGAGCGATCGACTGCGCGGCAAATTCAGGAATGAACTGGGAGCTCATGCTGGTTTCTCGCGACGTGAACTGGACGGGATGCTCGCTGACTTGTTCCAGGATCGTCGCTGGGTTACGGAAGACTACTTGAAATTTAAATATCAGAACCACCGCCTCAAGCCGCTCATCGACATCTCGACGATGCCGCCGGTCAGCTGGTTTGCTGTGCCTTCGATTTACGTATTCTGCCGCAAGTCCAACTGAAGCTTTTCGCGATTATCCTCTGGCAAACGCGACCTGGTGACGAGCCGCGAAGCAAGAAAACATGGGACTATTAATCACACTTTTTTCGCTGTCGGCCGCAGTCTGGACGATTCCGTTGCTCCGCGGCGGACGTGTGATCTCGCTGGCCATGCTTGTGCTCTTGGTCAGTACGTTGTTTGGACCGTTGTTTTACTCCATCGACGGCCCCGTCCAAATGAGCCTCGATCGCATTGCGATGGTCGCGTTATTTGGACTGATAGCGATTCGTTGGCGGATGGGCCGATTAAATATTTCCCCGCAGGCACGAACCGATTGGTTGGTCGCGGGCATCGCAATCTGGTTCTTGATTCGTGTGCTTGGAGATGATGGCTCCGGAATCTCGCTTTGGCTGACATTTGTGTCAATGCCTGTCGGAATGTACGCCGTAACCAGGTTGGAGAAAGTCCGCGATCAAGATATTGGCTGGTTCATCAGTGGCCTCATTGCACTTGGCTGCTACTTGGCTATCACCGCTGTCTTCGAGATCACCGGATTTCATGGACTGGTCTTTCCTCGCTACATCGCTAATCCAGAGTTGCAAGAGTTCCTTGGCCGCGGGCGCGGACCTTTGCTGAATCCCGTGGGCAATGGAATCCTGATCACGATGGCCTTCGTCGCCTCGCTGATCAAGCTGATTCATGCTGATCGCTTGGGCAAACTGACGTTTTCGGCAACCACCTTGATACTCGTCGCTGGAATTTACGCGACACTGACCCGAAGTGTTTGGGTGGGCGCATTGTTGGCCACCGCCTTGATCGGGCTTGTTTATCTCCCCCGCTGGGTTCGGATCATTGGTTTGGCGATGGCAGTACTTTGCGCCGCAGGGTTTGCCATGGGGTTCAGTGACAACCTGCTGAAAATCAAACGTGACAAACATGTCACGGCCAGCGACGCGGAAAAGTCGGTGCAGCTACGTCCTCTGCTGGTGGTCATCGCCTATGAAATGTTTAAGGATCGACCGGTTGCCGGTCATGGATATCGCCGCTACCTGAAAACATCGATTCCCTACCATGCGGTTCGCAATTATGACCTGCCGCTAGAAGAAGTGCGCGGATACGTCCAGCACAACGTGCTGTTGGCGATTCTTGTCGACACCGGTTTGATTGGCTTGTCCATCATCGTGCTATGGCTCGTGATTGTCTCGGCAATCGGCTGGCAACTCGCACGCGGCAGAGAGTATGAGCTTGAATCTCGAATGTTGGGGCTGATATTGATCGGCTTGCTGGCAACCTATTGCTGCAACGGGATGTTCCACGACGTCAGTATCATTCCCATGGTTCACATGGTGTTGTTTTTCACCGGCGGGTTAGCGGTCACTCGGTTCATGGCAGCAAGGCAAACAGTGGTTCGCTGAAATCTTCCTCTTTCGATTGCATCAACAAGCAAGCCAATGACCCGTCGCAGGCACGATGATCTCGATCGATTGAAAGGTGTGGCCATCTTTTTGGTTGTGTTGGGGCATATTGTGTCCCGAGAGCCACCGGAAAACGCGCACTGGTACATGTACCTGAAAGATTCGATCTATTTGTTTCATATGCCTTTGTTCATGTTCATATCGGGACTGATCTTGGCGTACACGCGAAAGCCGATCGAATCGATCAAGGACTACGGCAAGTATTTGAAGTCAAAGTTTATTCGTCTGATCCCGGCCTATCTCGGTTTCGCGGCATTGATCTTCATTGGTAAAGCCGTCTGCGGACATTTCATGCATGTCGACAATCCGGTGTACACGCCTGCTGACTTCCTCCAGGTGTTGCTTAATCCGCGCAGTTCGTATTGCGCGTACCTTTGGTACATCTACGTGCTTTTTGTTTTTTATGCACTAACGCCGCTGGCCTATTGGCTGACCAGAAATCGCATCCATCTCTTACTGCCTGTGTGCGTGCTCGTGCATTTCATGGATGTCACGTCTTATTTCGCGATCTCCAGCATCGCCGAGTATTCACTGGTATTCGCGGTTGGTTGCCTGGCCGGGGATCACTACCAGCGATACTCGTCATTGCTGGATCGCTATGGTGCTCTGTTCGTCACGCCCTTTCTGGTTGCGCTGGCATTCGCCGTACCTTGGGGCGTTCCCAAGTTTCTGCTGGGACTGTTGTCAATTCCCGCTTGCCACGCCATGGTCAGGATGAATGCGGCGGATCTTTTGGGAGCCCTCAAGACGCTGGGGAAGTACACCTTTCCGATCTATTTGATGAATACGGCCTTTATCGGCTTGTCCAAGGGCGTGATGTTTCAGTTCGCATCCTGGGACGGAACGAACTTTTTTTGGTTCGCGCCCACGTTGTTGGCGGCGGGAATCGCCGGTCCAATTTTGGTCAAGCGGATGGTGATTGCCAGAAACCGGTTTCTGAACACAATTATCGCCTAGAGCAGAATCTCACCGTTCGTTCTTTCCGCGCCGGCAATTGCGTCACGAAGTGAACGCGGCAACGTGACTTTTTTCAGGAAATCGCGTAAGTTACTCTCTCCGGCTCAGTGCGATTAGCGGGCCCCTGTTGACTTACTCTTTAATGCGGTGACAGCGATGACCAAACGTGTACTTTTCGTATGCATGGGCAACATCTGCCGATCCCCCGCAGCGGAAGCTGTGATGAAGCGGTTTGCGGAAGAATTCGACGTGGATGTCGATGTCGAATCGGCGGGCACGCATGACTATCACGTTGGTGAACCGGCTGATCCCAGAATGAAGTCCGCTGCCGAGGCCCGAGGTTACGACCTGATCGGACAGGGACGCCAGATTGCCAAAGAAGACCTGAATTCCAGCACCTTCGATTTGGTGTTGGCGATGGACGGCCAGAACCATCGCTTGTTGCAAACGATGGCGGATGGCCCCACGATCCATATTCGAATGTTCAGCGATTACTTGGATGATACTTGGCCAACCGATGTTCCAGATCCCTATTACGGGGACGAGGACGGATTCGACGAAGTCCTTGACATGCTCGAGGAAGGTTGCCCGCTGATCCTGCAGACGCTGATGGGGGAAGATATCTTCGATCCGGACTGAAACAGTTCTGGCCACCGATCATGTGAGCTGCTCGATCGCCGCATCCAAGATCGGCACGATTTGCCGCATTTGAAACCTTCCCACGGCATTTCGGGCAGCGGCGGCGATTTCGTTGCGGTTCGCTTCGTCAACCATTGAAACAATCAACGCGACTGCTTCGTCCAGCGAATCGTACAAACCCGCTGCCGGCACCAGCTCGGGATAGCTAAGTCGATTCGGTAGAACCGGTGCAGCACCTGCCCAGATCGCTTCGCAAATCGCAATTCCAAAAAACTCGTGGTCAGCAGTCGAAACCACGATGTCAATCTCGCGTAAATTTCGCCAGTACTCGATTCTTGCTGATGAATACTGATCGACAATGACGTTAGCTGCGAATTGCTCTCGGATTTTTTGCAACTCCTGGTTGTCTTTCGATCGCGGGCCGAGAAGCAACAAGCGGAAATCGACATTCTCTTGCTGAAGCTGATTCAAGAGCGCAAGAAAGCGGTCGGGACGTTTATCGTATTCCCAACGTGAAACCCAACCAATGTTCACTGGGCCATACGGCGGTCGCGAACGTGCGGGCAACGGTTGGGCAGGATCAAAGCCCGGCGGGATGACCTGACTCTTGGCACGCAGCGCGGCAAAATCATGATGCGACCGAGAATCTGGCATCCGTTTGACAAAGGACTCACTCGCCTCCAAGAAACTGTCGCGGTGAAATTCCGAGTTAAAGATGCACTTTGTCGAGGCAATCGCCGTGATCAAATTGGTGTAGCCATAATGAAAATCGACTCGTGCCCGCGGCGATCTCGGATAGCTCCACTGGTTTTCGTGAAAGTACGTTGCAATCGGAACATCGGCCCAGCGTTTTTTGCCTTGATCGATGCGGTCCACGATGCCCAACCACGCTGGTAGGTCCAGCATATCGCTGCAGAAAATGACGTCGGGCACTTCGGACTGGCGAATCGCTTTCTTCGCAGTCTGAGCCAATGAAAGCGGTGCGACCCGCATCCTCCATTTCCAGTGTTTTGCCGGGGCGCCGACGATTGTCCAGTCATGACGACTATGGCGGGCCACGCCGTCTAAGAATGCACGATGGCTACCACCGTAATAAGGTTCAATCGCCAGAATGTGAAGTGATTTCACCGTCGCATCCAGCTTGTCGCCTAGAGCATCTTCATTATTCATGCGCGGTATGGCGAAAAGGGGTCAGGCAGCAATCGTGCGAAAGCACCCTTCCGGCCGCTGGCGGCTATTGCTGCCTGACCCCTTTTCCCGGCGCTACGCCGCATGCGAAGATGTTCTATGTCTTGCGGATCTTGTCGCGACATGTGATGTTCGCGGTTGCGTTGCGCGTGTCGATCACCAGCGGAGCATATTTGACGATTAATTCGTAGTCAAATGCCGCGTGGTCTGTAGCGATCAAGACCGCGTCTTGCGACTGCAGAAACTCAGGAGTTAATTCCTGGCTTTCCATCGCCGGCAATTCATGATGTCGCATTGTCGGCAACAAAGGCACATGTGGGTCACTGTAAGTCAGCTCAGCACCCAAGCCTAATAGCAGTTCCAGCAACTCGAATGACGGACTTTCACGCGGATCATCGACGTCTTTTTTGTAGGCGACACCGAGCAAGCAGATTTTGCTGCCGCGAACGGATTTCTTAACTTCATTCAAGAATTGGGACGTCCGTGACACGACGTACTGCGGCATCGCCCGATTGACCTCGCCGGCAAGTTCGATGAAGCGTGCGTTGTTGCCTTGCTTGCGGGCCAGCCAAGACAGGTAAAACGGATCGATCGGGATACAATGTCCACCCAAGCCCGGTCCTGGATAAAACGCTTGGAAGCCAAACGGTTTTGTCTTGGCTGCGTTGATTACTTCCCAGACATCGATGCCCATCTGATCAAACAGTACCTTCAACTCGTTTACCAGAGCGATATTGACGGCGCGATAAATATTCTCCAGTACCTTGGCTGCTTCAGCGACCTCGCAACTGCTGACGGACACCACACCCGCAACGGCCGACTCGTATAATGCGCACGCACACCGCAGGCTATCTTCGTCGATCGCGCCCACGACCTTGGGAATACCGGCAGCCGAAAAGTCGGGGTTGCCCGGATCTTCACGCTCCGGACTGTAGGCGACGAAGAAATCCTTGCCGGCTTTAAGGCCACTTCTTTCCAGAATCGGAACCATTACGTCGCGCGTCGTGGTTGGATAGGTGGTGCTTTCCAAGACCACAAGTTGGCCTGGCCGAATCACTTTGGATATGAACTCGCACGTTCCTTCCACGTAGCGCAAGTCTGGATTTCGTGCTTCATCCAGCGGGGTCGGCACACAAATCAACAAGGCCTCCGGTTCGCTCAGTCGCGACATATCATCGGTCGCCTCAAACAGCTCCTTGTCCAACCATTTGCCGATTTTTTCACTGCCGATGTGTTTGATGTAACTTTGCCCTCGCATCAAGGATTCCACCTTGCTGGCGTCCACATCGAACCCAAGACACCTGAATTGCTTCGTGGTGAAGGCGTCAATCAGCGGCAGACCAACGTAGCCGAGACCAATCACACCCACGGTGCATTGTCGCGTCTTGATTGCGTTCAGCAGTTCTTGGCAGCGAGAAGGAACCGTCGTCGACATACAGCTTGTCCGCCTCGATCAGGAGGTTCATGTTGGGGTTGAAAACAGACCAGGCTTCGTCTCAAAAGGGGGCTGACCCTCTCCGGGCACGCCGAATTTTCCTGAAGAAATGAGTGCCCTCCACAGGGGCAGACCCCTCTTGAGACAAAGCCTAGTTTACTTGCCCCCCATCCAATTCAAAGCGTGGCAGTGTAAAGAATGTCGCTCGTCCCCCGCCAATGCGAACCGATGACGGGCGCGATACCTACATGCTCGTCTGTGCCAATTCAGTGGGATGGGTGGTCAGTGGCTAATAACGCCGGACTCGAGCAATCAGCACGATTCCAATCGTACAGAGCACAACGTTCGCCATCCAGACGCCATAGGGGGGAATATTGCCGTCTTTTGCCTGTTCCAATCCCAGCAAGAACAGAGGAAAGTAAAGCATCAGCGTCGGCAAGAAGCAAAGCCCAAACGTTGTCCAATAGTCACTCGTCTTGGCGATGATCGCCAAGGGGGCACCGACCAAAACAAAGAAAAAGCAACTAAAGCCCTCCGCCCAACGACGCCACGGTTCGGTGTGTAAGCGGACCAACCGTTTCTTGCTGTGTTTAAGTTGTGCGGACATATATTGGCCAGACTTGCCGGCAATCTGTTCCGGACGTGAGGTTAAAACGGCAAAGCCGGTATGAGCAGCCATCTGGCCGACCGTTGCATGCGTCCGACTGTCCTGGCGGATTCTTTCGTCACGTATCAAGCGGAGCGGCAACTCACTGGGACTTTGCTCGCTGAGGTCCTTGACTTGCATTGCGCCGGATAAGGGAATCTTGAATTCAGTTTCGCCCGGCACGATTCCTTGAAACCCACGACCGCCTTCAACCTGGCTGTCAACAACTTGCAGCAACAGCGTTTGCGTGTTGGGATCCAGCGTTAGCCGGCCTTCGCGGGCAGAAAGTTTCATGGGACCGTTCTTGCCGCCATTGTGAACCGTGACGGTCGGATGAATCAGCCTGCGGCCTTTGACTTCCCGGACATGGATAGAAAATCCATGTTCTGATGTATACGAATGCTGTGCTCGGAGCATTCGATAGACAACATCCTCGATCGACAACAAAACCACCCGGTTCACACCCACTCGGCCCCAAGACACCGAGAGATCCGAAAGGTAAACCGCGATCGGACTGAGCAAAGCCGCGAACACCAATGCCGGCTGCAGCACTCGCAACGGCGAAATGCCCGACGCTTTGATCGTGGCGATTTCGCCATCCGCCGCCATCCGGCCATAAACGCAACAAACGGAAAAAAGTGCCGTCGCCGGAAAGGAAAACTGCAGCGAAACGGGAATCAGGTAGGGCAGCAACTGAACAATCGCAACCGGGCCCAAGCCCTCGCTGAGCAGCTTGCGGGCCACCCCAATCAAGAGGATCAACATCGTCAGTACCAGCAGCGCAACGACGAAGATCTTGAGAATCTCCCAGAGGATGTATCGCGTCAGGTGCGTGGGCATGAAGCTGCGTCAGGTGCTTAAGGGACGCCAATCCGTGGCATGGTCGAAGGACCCGGGACCACCATGAACCTTTAGCAAACTCCAGCCCGGCAAAGGTAGGGGAAATAAGCATCAACAGATGCCCTGCAATTTCCCCAGATCCCCTAGCTTACGAATGGGAACACAAAACGCCGGCTCAGCATACCCGAAGCCTTTTTGAGCATGATGTAGCCCTCAAGTCGTAGCCGAATTCGCGAGAATTCCGAGCCACGCTCATCGGGAGTCTTCCGACTTCCGCTCCAAGGCTCCTGAACACGGTAACCTGGGCCAGTTGCCCGTCATCTTGATCAATAGTCGATCGCGGTCTCGTTTGCGGCGCGGTTGTGTTGCTCACGCAATTGCTGCATTGTCTCGATGATCGCTTCAGCTTGCAGTCCAATCGCTTGCTTGCCTTTCTTGGCCTTCAAAGCTTCGTCACCTTTTTCCTGCAATTGATCGATCTTATCCCAATCCATCAGCCAATTATTGGAATTGGCGGCTTCACGAAGTTTCGCAACCGTGTCACCCAGTCGACTGTACAGCTCTTGGGATGCGCGAGCGCTGTAGCGGCGGTACGGCCCCTTTCCTCCTGCCATTTTTGGCAGCACTTTGCTCCCTATTTCTTTTTTTCGATTCGCCAGATGTTGGGAAACACAAAACCCCACGCCAACCAAACCCGAAATGATCAACACCACCATCGGGCCCCAGTTGGCCAGCACGCCCATGATCAGCGCCAATACAAATGCGAACGCGGTGCCACCCAGCAGCAGTGGCGGCACAGTTGGTTTGGTCCCCCGCGTACGTGACGACGAGACAGCATTGGGACTGGTATCATCATCGACGCGGACGATGATCACTGTGGTGTTGTCGGGGCCACCGCGCAAGTTAGCCAAATCGACCAACACGCGGGTCGCCCGATCCTCGGGTAAACAATCCACCAGCGCCGCCATTTCCGTGTCGTCGACTTGTCCGGTCAGTCCATCGCTGCAAAGCAGAAAGCGATCACCCTTTTCAACTTTGAACGGTCCTTCGATGTCAACCATGACTTCAGCATTCGGGCCCAACGACCTGGTGATGACGTTTTTGGGAATCGACTGACCCAGTGTACTGTTGGGGTGCACCTGACCGCTCGCTTCCATTTCCCAGACCAGCGAATGGTCGAAGGTCAATTGCTCAAATACACCTCGCCGAAGTCGGTAAATTCGCGAGTCACCCACATGGGCCACGACGGCGCCTTCGGGCAACAGCGCCAGTGTGCTGGCAGTCGTGCCCATATTATGAAATTCCGGGTTTTGCTGTCCTCGTTGATAAATTTCATTATTTGATTCGTGAACAGCTGCGCGCAGAGCATCCACCGCACTGGCGGTCGTATTGCGAAAGTAGTTCAGCGCGATGTGCTCCGTTGCCATTCGACTGGCAAGTTCTCCCGCCGCGTGGGCTCCCATTCCGTCGGCCACGATAAACAGGTGTCCGCGTTGCCAGAATCGATCTTCGTTCTTAGCCGGAATCGAGACGTAGGAATCCTGGTTGTTCGCGCGGCGCATGCCAACATCCGTCAGGTGGGAGAAGGCGATACCAGGTTTCCAGTTCTCCGACACGGACCAGGACTCTGTTCTGTAGCAAAGGATGTGGCAGCTTCATGACCGGTTCCGGATCAGGAACACAACCAACCACCGAAACCGCCATTTTCAAACGCGACGCGCCAAGCGTCAGACCGCATTGTATTTATCGTTAATCACCGTACCTAGACGGACAGGGCCCGTTTTCCCCCAGGGTTGACGAAAGATTGACGGCTAACCATCGCTGTGGGGTGAATGATCAACTGAACAACACCATTTTTTCTAAGCGCAACCCGCCGATAATCAGACCCTCGATCGTCTGAACTGCCCGGTGCCGAGGGTGCGCACGCCATTGTTTTCGGCTCATGATATCGTTGTCGGGTGAATTCCAACCCGTTAGACCCGCTGGGCAGGGAATTCGGCTCCGCCGTGGCAAGCAAAAAAACGTCTGTTTTCCGCAACGCAAATCGGGGTGGACGACGAAATATCAAGCCCAGCTAACCTAGAAAGCCAGCTTTCTCGCCCCACTTCCCCGAGAAAACCTGTTCGGCGAGGCTTCGGCGCTGCCGCGGGGCGGATTCACGCTTGTGCAAGGCCTGCTCTTCCTCACTCTCAGGCGGATTCATGTTCGGATAGCCAATGGCGATCGCGGTTTGCGGCTCGTAGTCCTCCGGGATTTGATATTCCTGGCGAATTCGGCTTAAGTTCACTCCCGCCATTTGATGAGCCTGCAAACCCAACTCGGTGGCTTGCAGCGAAAGCTGGCATGCGGCTTGCCCCAAATCGTGCAAGGCGACGCGATTCGGTTTCCCGTTGTAGTCGAATTTTTTCCGAATTGCCGTCAATACCAGCACGCCGGCGTTGGCAGCCCATCCTTGATTCGCCTCCATCAGGCAGCTGAGCATCCTGGCGAATTCTTCGGTTTCTTGTCGGCGGGCGATAATCCAGAACCAAGGCTGATCATTAAAGCTGCTGGCGGCCCACCGCGCCGCCTCCAAACAACTCATCAGCTTCGCATCCTCAAGCTCACACGGCTCGAAGCGATAGGGACTCCAGCGGTCCTGTAAGCACTCCAGCACTGGATGATCGACGTCATTGACCGGCATCACAAATCCCAATTGAATTAGAAATAAAACTCGCAGGCATCATTTGATGCAAAAAGAGTCCACAACAAAAGGTGCATACAGGTATTTTCGCCGCGGACACCCGCTCACGTATTGGTTATCGATCCATAGCCGAACTTGACCGGCAACAAAAATTCAGTGGTCGGTCTGGCTCGCGCGGCCGGCAAACGGTCTTTGATTTGCTCGCAGCACGGATGAGTCCGGACAATTGGCACCCTTCCGCGGGCTTGCGGCAAAGTGCTTGCGAGGTCAAAACTCTGGTATCCGATGTCGGGTGCGGCGTCATCATTACGCGAACATCAAAGCATAGATCATGGTCACAGACGAGGTTTCCCCGCTTCATGTCACGGTTGTCGGCGGCGGTCTCGCGGGACTTTCCTCCGCTTGCGTAATGGCGGCTCGCGGGCATCGCGTCACTTTGCTGGACAAGAATGATTGGGTTGGCGGCAAAGCTGCCGTTCATCGCCAGCAAGGTTATCGGTTCGATATGGGGCCGACGATCCTGACACTGCCGAGCGTGCTCCGCCGTGTATTCACGGAGGCTGACCGAGACATGGACGACTACTTGGATCTGATCAAACTGGATCCACAGTGGCGATGTTTCTTCGAACGTGATGCGGGACAGGATGAAAATACGGTTTTGGATCTGGTGTCCAAAACGGGACAAATGCGGAAAAACCTGGACGACTTCACGGGATCGCCTCGTAGTGGTGAAGGATACGAGCGATTCCTGAAGATGAGCGAAAAACTACACGGGGTTTCGGATCGTTTTTTCTTTTGGCGCAGCGTCGGCGGGCTTGCCGACACAATGGACGTTGGGGGAGCATTTTCCGCGGCGGTATTGAAGGACGTGCTGTCGCTTCGCATGGGCCGCAGTGTTGCCTCGGTCGTTCGCTCGCACGTTCCCGACAAGCGAGTCGCCCAGATGATGGATCACTTCACGCAGTATGTCGGTTCCTCGCCTTACGCATCACCGGCAGTCCTGTGCGGTATCGCTCATATGCAGACCGATGAAGGAATTTGGTACCCGATTGGCGGGACGCGTGCCATTCCCGAAGCCCTGCAGCAATTGGCGATCGAACTGGGAGTCGAAATTCGAACCGGGACCGATGTGCTGCGAATCAACACGGAGTCTGCGCGCGTGACGGGCGTGACCACCGCTGACGGCGAGACACTTCCGTGCGATGCGGTGGTCAGCAATTGCGATGCCGTGCGGACATACCGAGAATTGCTCGATGGCACTCCTGCAGCGACCAAGTTTCAGAAGAAGAAAACTTACGAGCCGGCGTGCAGTGGTGTGGTTTTGTACTTGGGACTGGATCGGCGGTATGACCAGTTGCTGCACCACAATTTTGTATTCTCCAGGGATCCGGAAGAAGAATTCGATTACATTTATCGTCGCGGACAACCGGCTCCTGATCCCAGCGCTTATGTTTGCGCGCCGGCGGTCAGCGAGCATCAGGTTGCTCCCGCTGGCGGTGAAGCACTGTACATCTTGGTGCACACGCCATACCTTCGTCCCGGTCACGACTGGAAAAAGATGTTGCCTGAGTATCGCGAAGTAATCTTGGACAAACTGGAGCGGACGGCCGGCATGCATGGACTGCGCGATTCGATTTGCTGCGAATCATCATTGACACCGGAAGGAATCCACAATCGTTATCGCGTCCTGAATGGCGCAATTTACGGCTTGGCCAGCCACGGAAAATTTACCGGAGCGTTCAAACCTGCCAATCGTCGTAAAGACGTCGCCGGCTTATATTTGGCCGGTGGGGCGGCTCATCCCGGGCCGGGCATGCCCATGGTGTTGATGAGCGGCTGGATCGCCGCTGATTCCCTGGATAGTGATGTTCGCAGCGGAAAGATATCGAGCAGCCCCAAGGTTGCAGCAGGGCGATAACGATACGCACCCATGAGCAAAGATGACGTTCCCAATGTTGCCGCCTGGTTCCAAGGTGGTTTTCACGTCTTCCTGCGGTCTTTTCTCAAGCGTCATTTTCATTCGGTGGCGATCGAGAGAGGATCGCGGTGTGATCGCAGTCTGGATCTGCAAGTCGATGCACCGCTGATCGTTTACGGAAATCATCCGTCCTGGTGGGACCCCTTGATCGCCCACTTTCTGAATTCGGCGTTGTTTCCCAGCCGCCAGTTTTACGCTCCCATCGATGCTGAGGCGCTCGAGCAATATCGGGTGTTTGGTAAGCTTGGCTTCTACGGCGTGCAACTCAATTCCACCAGCGGTGCGGCAGCATTCCTGAAGAATAGCGTCGCCATCTTGAATCACGGTCGCACGGCTGTTTGGATGACGCCGGAAGGGCGTTTCGCTGATGTTCGTGATCACACTGCACCATTAATGCCGGGGCTTGCGCATTTGTGCAACAAGCTGGAGCATGGTTGGATCTTGCCAATAGCGCTGGAGTACGCGTTCTGGGAAGAACGGCTGCCCGAGTGTCTGGTCAAAATGGGTGAGCCAATCAGCTTGGCCGATCACCACCATTTAGATAAACCGCGGTGGAGTGAATTGCTGACGTCCCATCTGCGTGCTGCTCAAGCCGATCTCTCGCAGCAGGTGATCAATCGATCGGCGGAACCATTTGATCACTTGCTTCGTGGTAGCCGGGGCGGCGGGCTCATCTACGATTCGCTCAGGCGAGTCAAATCACTCGCCACGCGGCGACGTTTTCGCGCCGCCCACGGAGAGCATTTTGAATGATCTTGCTCTTATCCGTTGCCGGCGTGTTGCTGGCCGCGATTCCGCTGCTGATGTTACTTCGCAATCTGCCTCTTTATTGCGTCAAACTGCCTAAGCCCGACGACGGGGGTGGTTCCCTTCCCGCTGTTTCCGTGCTGATTCCCGCACGTGATGAAGAGGCTTCGATCGGTGCCAGCGTCGGCGCAGCGTTGGCGAGTGAGAATGTCGCCGTCGAAGTCGTGGTTCTGGATGACCATTCCACCGATCGCACGGGCGAAATCGTCAAGCAACTTGCCGAACAAGATCCGCGCGTCCGCCACGTCGCAGGAAAGCCACTCCCGGATGGCTGGAACGGAAAACAATTCGCCTGCATGCAATTGGCCGCTATGGCAAAGTTTGATCGGATCGTTTTCCTGGATGCCGACGTTCGTTTGCAGACCGATGCGTTGGTGCGCCTGATCATGCGGCAAGAGCAAACGAATGTCGCTTTGTTAAGCGCTTTTCCGCATCAACAAACCGGCACGTGGCTTGAGAAATGGCTGATCCCGATGATGCACTACCTGTTATTGGGCTTTTTGCCGATGGTGATGATGCGGCGCACCACCGATGCCCGTTTTGCGGCAGGTTGCGGACAATTGTTTCTTACACGGCAAAAGGATTACCAGCGAGCGGGGACTCACCAGGCCATCCGCGGATCTCGGCACGACGGCATCAAACTGCCGCGTGTCTTCCGCGAAGCGGGATTGATTACCGACGTGATCGATGGAACGGAACTGGCGGAATGCCGCATGTATATCGGCGCGATGGCGGTCATCCGTGGAGTTTTAAAAAATGCTGTTGAGGGAATCGCCAACCCAAGAATCATCGTCGTGTTCACGGTATTGCTCTTGGGTGCCAGCGTTTTGCCGGTTGCGACGTTGATTGCTTCGTTGTTGACCGGGCAATCGATTCCGCTAGTGCTTTCGATCGTCGCCGTCGTGCTCTGTCACTTCCCCCGCGTGATCGCGGCGGCCCGGTTTCGGCAATCTTTTTTCGGCGCCGCTTGCCACACATTGGCAACTCCGTTGTTTGTTGCTCTGCAATGGGTGGCGCTGTTGAACCACCTGGCCGGCCGCACCGTTTCCTGGCGCGGTAGGACTCAGTGACGCACGGCATCTTCGCCAACGTAAGCGTCGATGACAAAACCTGATCGGTCGCCTCGGATGGACTGTCATCCAACGACGTACCACATAATCCCCACGAAATGGCTGGCGGCTGCCAAGACCACCAGCACATGCCAGACCGCGTGCATGTAACGCAGCCGATGATCGTTCATCAAGCAGGCGACACCGATTGTGTACAGCACGCCGCCAATCAACATCGACCAGACCAATTCGGTCGGAACATTGCCGACTAGCGGAATCGCGGGCAACCAGCCGAGCAGCAAATAGGACAGCGTTTCAATCGCGTTGATGCGATGCTTGAAGGCGACCTTGTGCACGAAGCCAGCGGCGGCGGCGATCCAGATGGCGGCAACCAAAGGCCCGCGAACTCCATTGGGTGCGTAAACAACGATGATCGGTGTGTAAGTTCCCGAGATCATCGTGTAAATCATCGCCTGGTCCCAGGCCCGCAGTGTATTGAGCATCGGTTGGCGATGAATCGCGTGGGACAGCGAAGAAAACAAGAACGTGCCGAATGCGGCCCAGGCGTATGTCATGCAGGCAATCACAAGCCCGCTGCTATTCGAAGTCGCCGCAGTGACCATATATCCGCCGGCGATGAATGCCACCAAAGCAGCCAGCCCATGCGTCAACGCATTCGCCCACTCCTCGCCTGGTTTGAGCGGTGCTTCGGGCATTACTTCAGAAATCGCTTCGCTTTCGACACTCACTCTTCCAACCAGCCTTATTTCAACCAGCCCTGATCACGCATCCAAGATTGGCAAAGCGAAGGCCAATGATCATCAGCTGTGTCGCTGACGCGAGCCCCAAAGCCGTGGCCGCCGCCGGCGAAAACATGCAGCGCCGCGGAGATGTTTCGCTTCTGCAGTTCAGAAAACAACGTGACACTGCTCATGCACGTGATGCGGTCGTCGCGGGCGTGCGCAAAAAACATCGGCGGCGATTCGTCCGTCACTTGAAGTTCGTCGATCAATTTCGTCGGATCTTCCTCTTTGACCAGCCAGGCCGGATAGACCAAGACAGCAAAGTCCGGCGTTTCGCTGATTTGATCAACATCATCGTTCGCCTTGTACAACCGTTTTGGCGCCAATGCTGCTCGCGCCGACGCGTTACCGCCGGCAGAAAAGCCCAAGACGCCAACTCGCTCCGGCTTGAAACCTTCCACCGCTCCACTACGAATCAAACTAACACTACGTTGAATATCTTGGACGGGCGGCAACCACTTCTTTTCTTCGTTCCTGGTTGGAACACGGTATTTAAGGACAGCCGCGGTGACTCCGATTCCCTGTAACCATTCGGCAATCTCGGTGCCTTCCAAATCCCAGGCCAAGATCGAATAGCCGCCGCCGGGACAAACGATCACAGCCGTCTCGCTCCGGCTTGCGGATGTGGGTCGATAAATGTGCAACTCCGGCTGTGACACAAATCCCAATCGTATCACCGATTCGCCGGCCACCAGCCGGCTGTCTGCCCCACTGGTGTCGTGTTCTTTTTCCGCCGGTGCGGTCCACGCCGGCGGCTGTCCCGGCCAAACTCGCAACACCTGGACCGATTCGCTTGCATCGTCTTCAGCAATCGAGTGTTGGATTTGGCCGCTGCTGATCGTCCATAGGGTCAGCAAACCGATGATGGTTCTCATGTTTGACAGTCTTGAATGAGTGAGGTTTTAACGTCGATCGCCTGTTATGATGCTACCGATTCTAGTAACACCTAGCGTAGGCGCGAAACACCAGTGTTGGGTATCTCCCCAACCGACGCTCCGATCTCGTAAAAACATTGCCATATTAGCGATCTGCACCGGTTTGGCTCAGGGGTTTGTCAAACGCTGGCACGCTGGCCCAACGTTCTACGTCCGTGCCTGCACGGCTGACAATGGTAGCCAAAGCCTGGGCGTCATGTCGCGTTTTCTGATATAACCGTGGCCTCATTGTGAAGGGGCGACAATGGAACCAACGACAGAAGTCCACGCATTACGGTTGCGGCGGCTGAGAGAGGTGTGTGGCGAAGTTGATGTGGAGCTTGATGCGGTTGAATTGATCGACCGAACGTGGGCTGCGGTGGCCTGCAGCCGTCTTGGCAATGATGCCGCCTTGCACGGCGAGGTGTGTCGGTTTTTGGCTCGCTGTATGCTGGATTGCCGAAGCCGCGGAGCGGTCTTGTTGGTGGCTGAAGGTTCCGCCGTCGCACCGTGGGCTTTTCGAGCTGCCGAATTATTTGGCGTCGACGTCATTCGCGTGATCGCCGGCGACAAACCGAGTAGAAATGGAGGTCCGAGTATTGCCTGCCGCGGCAAGCGGGAGATTTCGCGAGATTCGGCGGTGATTGCCTTGGCAGATCGAGTTGACGCTGCTTACGTTCGCCCCGGGGGCAACATCGCGTCGTGTCTGAAACGCCGTTTGAAAGAACTGCAAGATCCATCGACACGCGTTGCTGTGATCATGTCGCGACCGTCCGCGGCACGAGAATTGATCGAACGGGGCGCCATCGGTTGGTATCTGAATCGAAGTTCGAATGCCAAAGTTGACGAATTTTGTGCATCCGGCGGACTTGGCGATTCGCCAGGCATGGATCCCGATTGGACTCAAACGGACGGCGAGTGGCTGGTGCACTGCACGCGGACTTGTCTCGGTTCGTGGCCGGGTGAAACCGAACATCAATATCGAGACGCTCTGTTGCTCGGGCGCCAGCAGCCTCAGCGGACACCGCTGGAGAGTTTGAAACGGATTCTTCGTACCGGTCGCTTGGTGGCCAACGCGACTGCTTCGGCAAGGGCGTGGCCGGTTGTTTGCTTTTCCGAGTCGCCACTGCGTGAATTGCTCGATCAAAGATGCTTTCGTCCACACTTGAAACGCTGGGATTACGAACCGTACGGAATTGCCATCCGACGCCATGTGGCAATCGAATTGGGAATTCAGCCGGTCATTTATGGTGCAGCCGATCAACGTCAACAACTCGAACCGCGAGACCAATTTCGCTTTCAGGCGACGGGTAACACCTATGACTGGCGACGGGAAAGAGAATGGCGCTCGCCGCGTGACGTGGATTTGCAGCAGTTGGACTCGTCGGCAGTCCGTGTTTTTGTGCCCAGCGCCGCCGAGGCCCAGTCGCTCGCTTCGCAAGTTGACTGGCCAGTGGACGTGGTCACTTTGAAGCCACGCACATAGCACACGCATGCGCCGTGGATTGCCGGCACGCGTCAGCGTCCGGTTCCCTCCGCAAAGACCGTAAGCTAACGTCCCGCGGCTCAGCCCACGATTAACACGGCTGGAAACTGGCAACGACCATCCTGACCGACTTTCGCCGCTGGGGTATAATTGGAAGTGAGTGACCCGGACGACGAACAAGGATACTGCATTGAGCACGGATCAACTGAAAGATACCGACAACGACGCAAAACACGCGCTGGCACCATACAAAAGCTTGCCGCCCAGTGAGCTTGAAATGCGGATCGATGCTGTGCGAGAGCATTTTGCTGACAAACTGTTGTTGCTGGGGCATCATTACCAGCAAGACGAAGTGATCGCACACACCGACCTGCGCGGTGATAGCTATAAGCTCAGCCAGATGGCGGCCGACAGCGAGACCTGCGAAACGATTGTCTTCTGCGGCGTACATTTCATGGCCGAGACGGCCGATATTCTGGCCAATCGTCCGGAAAAGCTTGCTCAGCGTGACGGTCGCCGCGTGACCGTCATCTTGCCCGACATGGCAGCGGGTTGCTCGATGGCCGACATGGCCGCGATCGCTCAAGTCGAAGCGGCCTGGGACGACATGTCCGAAGTGATTGACACGGAAAAGGTCATTCCCGTCACGTACATCAACAGTGCGGCGAGTTTGAAGGCGTTCTGCGGAAGGCATGGCGGCATCGTTTGCACCAGCAGCAATGCCCGCGCCGTTTTGGAATGGGCGTTTCAGCGTGGCAATCGAGTCTTCTTTTTTCCCGATCAACACTTGGGGCGGAACACAGCATTGGGCATGGGCATTGGCGAACAAGAAATGCCCGTCTGGGATCCGTATGCTTTGGAACTGGGTGGCAGTAGCGAAGTCGACCTGGAAAACAGCCGTGTGATTTTGTGGAAAGGTCACTGTAGCGTTCACCAAATGTTTCGTCCCGAACACGTCGAAGGATTCCGCAAACAACATCCTGACATCAAGATTCTGGTTCACCCCGAGTGTCCTCGCGAAGTCAACGACCTTGCCGATGTCTCTGGCAGCACCGGCAAGATCATCGAAACGGTGCGCAATAGTCCCGCCGGGACCAAGTGGGCGATTGGCACCGAATTACATCTGGTCAACCGCTTGAAGGCGGAACATCCGGAACAGGAAATCCATTTTCTCAGTCCGGTCGTTTGTATGTGCGCCACAATGTACCGAATCGACCTGGCACATTTGTGTTGGACGCTCGAAAACTTGCGTGACGGAGCGTACGTGAATGTGATCGAAGTCGACGAGGAAACAGCGAACTGGAGCTTGATCGCACTGCAGCGAATGCTGGCCGTGCGATAGAGCAATTTCATGATTGATGTGGGATGAGCGGTAGGCGGGACAAAAACAGCGTCCGGCTAGGAAGTGCGAACTCAACAAGCATGGAAAAGAACCGCAGCGGTGGCAGCATGGAGCCTGGGGTGAATCAACGAGCGATAGCGAAGTTGGTGTAAGCCCAGGACTCTCCTTGTCCTGGCTTACGAGACCTCTGAAAATGCGATAACTGAACAGCGTCACTCTAATCAGCCGCTGTGCGGTAGTAGCACCCGGTGATTGCGGCAAGCAAGCCCCTCAGTGCTCGGCTTCACCTGAGCCGGGATTGGTGCTGCTCCCATCCACTGGCGATGCTAACTGCCCCGTGAAAACGTTGGCAATTAGCTTCATCATCAGTGTCAGCACCAGCAAGCCAAATGCCCAGATTCCAACGGTCACTTTCCACTCCACCAGGCTCGGGGAATACTCGACAATCTCGTGCAGCGTCGAGGGAATGAAACCGGGAACGATCAATCCCATTCCTTTCTCAATCCAAATCCCCACGATGCAAAACAAGCAGGCGAAAATGCGGAGCAAACTCCGCTCCAACGCGGCCGGCATGAAAAAGAGCACCGTTCCGACAAGATTCAATACGATCGCGGTCCAGATCCAGGGAACAAGCCCAAAGTGTCCGTGCGAGCCAAAGAAAAGATAATTGGCTGACGTGGCATGCAGACCGCCCGTGTAGAAGAGGGTGAAGATTTCGCTGGCCAGCATGATCAGGTTGGTGACCATCGCCACACGAATGATTTGAATCAACGTTCTGGCTGGACCAGGCGGCGCGACGTAGCCGGCGGTAATGCGAAGCACTCTCATTACCAGGATAATGAAGGCCGGTCCGCTGACGAACGCAGATGCCAGGAATCGGGGTGCAAGCAGAGCCGTGTTCCAGAATGGACGGCCACCAAGCCCGCAGTACAAGAAGGCGGTCACGGTATGAATACTGATCGCCCAAAAGATAGATAAAAACACGAACGGCACATACCACGCCGGGTTTGGGCTGCGACCCAAGTAACGCATGTAGAGCAAGTAGCCAACAATGTGAAGATTGATCAGCAGGTAGCCATTAAGAACAATGATGTCCCAAGTCAGCATCGACATGGGCCAGTTGAACTTTCCAATTCCTGGGATCATGTGCCAGAATCGGTCCGGACGTCCCAGATCAACCACGACGCTCAGGATGCACATCACAATGGCAGCGATTGCGACACCTTCGCCAATGATCACGACCTTGTGCATTTCTTCGTCGTCGTACAGGTACGCAGGGATCACCATCATCACGCCGCCGGCGGCCAGCCCCACACAGAAAGTGAAGTTGGCGATGTACAACCCCCAGCTGACCTGGTCTGTCATGTTGGTGGTGATCATGCCGATGGCGACCTGATTAGCCCAAGCGTTAGCGCCGACCAGGGACAAGGCCGTCAGTAAAGTCATCCAAGCATAAAAGCCGAGTGAGCCTTCCGTTGCCAGCCACAGCGAACGCCCCAGGAATCTGGGGTAGCTGGCCAGATGGGATTCATTTTCAGACGGCGTTGCCGAGATGCTGCTCATGATCGAATTTGCCGGGACATCCGGTTTCTCGCGCCGCCCGCAGGCTCTCGCCAAGCGGCCGGCCAGTGACTTGCTTAATCGAAATAGTAAAAGAACGCGGGCCGTGTGCCGAGTTCTTCTTTCAGGATGTAGACGCGTTTGTTTTCTAAGATCCAGCGGATGTTGGAATCCTTGTCCAGGATGTTTCCGAAGACGCGGGCGCCCGTCGGACAAGCTTCCAGACAGGCCGGCAATTTGCCGCGCCGCGTGCGGTGCAAACAGTAGGTGCATTTCTCGACCACACCAACCGGTCGGACACGATTACTCAGATAACCCTGGTCGGGATTGATTTCTTCGGCTGGTATTTCAGGCTGTTTCCAGTTAAATCGCCGCGCGTGGTAGGGGCAGGCGGCTTCGCAATACCGGCAGCCGATGCACCAGTTGTAGTCCACGACCACAATGCCGTCCTCTTCCTTCCAAGTCGCCTTTACCGGACAAGCATCGACGCATGGCGGCGAGTCGCACTGCTGGCACTGGACCGGCAAATAGAACTTGTTGTCCTTGGGTACTGCCCCAGAATAAGTGGTTGAACCTTGCTCCATGTCCATCGTGCCCATCGGCATTTCGATGACACGGATGTAAGACTGATTCGTTGCTCGATCGTGGTTGTTCTCTTTGTGGCAGGCCTCGACGCACTTGCCGTTTCCATTGCAGACACTCAAGTTGATGGCGTACACGAACTTGGTACCTGGGATCGGAGGATCGTCGCCAATCGTTACATCGACTCCGAATTTTTCTTTCGCTTCGGCCTCCATGCGGGAGATCACTTTGGCCTTTTGCTCGTCGCTAAGCTCCGTGTAGTGCTGCTGCAAGAATTCTGCCACGTTCGTGTATTCGCCGACATTGCGAAGCGGAGAGACAGCAGCGGCGAATGCAGCGGCCCCCAACGTGGCAAACGCGCCTTTCATGGCGACTCGCCGCCCGAAGTTTTCGACGATCGGCAGCGATCGGTCGTCGCTGGTATTATTAGTGGTCGTCATGCCGAGCCTCGTCCAAGAAGCGGTCACGCGGCTTGAAGCCGACGATCATCTTCGGGTAACGCGGTGCGTGGGGATCGTGGCAATCAATACAGTTGTTTTTCATTTGTGGCCCTCGAGAAAGATCCCAAAAACCAGTCATGCCGCCGTGTGCACCATGCGCGAACGCGGTCGCCTGCGGGCCATGGCATTGTGAACACAAAGTCATCACGTTTTGATACGAGATCTTTGTCCCGTCGGCAGACCGCAGTGAATTCGCGTCGTCCGGGTGGTGACAGGCGTAACATGCCAGCTTGCCATGATCGACCTGCAAACCTTGGTGGAACTCATCAAGCGACGCGGAATACTTGTTGTCAAAGTTCGGTTTGCGCACACTGTGGCAAGTCGAACAAGCAACTCGACCAACGCGGCCCTCCAAATCGACCGCGGCCAATTCAACTAAAGGTGGGCCTGCAGGGCGACGGATGTGCACACGGAATGACTTCTTGGTCCGCGGTGTCGCTTCGTCAGGCTCATCATTCAAGCTTGCCGATTCCACCCCAGATTCGCTCAACATCTCAAGACCCGGAGTCAGCCCCTGACGCTGGCTCTGATCCGAGGACGCCGCAACAATCGTCAAGACGAGCAGCCCCGATGCGACGACGAACAGTAAATTCGTAGACCTCATCATCCGATGTCCCGCTTGACCTCCAGCTTTCGCGATCACTGACAGTTTTATACACTCGGCTATATGTTTCCAGCTACCCCCAATGACGCCAGCTAGCCCCAATGACGTAAGGTGTGCAATGCGCCGATATCCGATTTGGTGCTCAATCGGTCCGCTACCCTCAGGCAGTGTTCCAAGCCAACTAAACAATTGCAAGAGCACAAGTGATGTGGAAGCGGCGAGCGAAGACCGGAGATAGCAAAGACAAGCCGCGGCTGAAACGTCGAGATTTGCTGCAAGGCAAACTTTGGAAACTCATCCGCCCGTCTCGGGAAAGACGTCTCGTGTCGCGGTATCCGAAACCCCTCGGGGATGCCGAGTCGATTGCCGCAGATTCAGCGGCCTCGACTCCAAAAAATATCAGTGGTATCGCGATCCAGCCGGTGGCACCCACACAAATCTCGTCCTCCCAGTGGCAGGCGATCCCCGTCTTTCGGCCCCCCGGAGCGATCGAAGAACGCCAGTTCCTGGCCGGCTGCACACGTTGCAATGACTGCGCGGACGCCTGTCCTTACGACGCGATCCGCAGCGCACCCGAGCGACTCGGAGCCATCGCCGGCACGCCGACAATCGAAGCCGACACGGCCGCCTGCATGATGTGCAAAGACTTTCCCTGTATCAACGCCTGCAAGCCCGGTGTGTTGGTTCACTCAATTCCAAAGGTCATGGGGACGGCCAAAGTGACCGAGCATCTGTGCCTCGCTCATCACGGTACGTCTTGCACCGACTGCAGCGAACATTGCCCGGTGGAAGACGCAATCCAAGTGAACCAAGGCAAGCCCACAATCAATGAAGATGCTTGCGTCGGTTGCGGCGTCTGCCGCCAAGTCTGTCCGGCACCCGAAAATGCAATCCTGCTGATGCCGGCCTTCATTCGACCCACCCTGCCGACAACGTGAACGAACACGAACCACTTCCCGAACTGTTGCAGGCCGAATGGGCAAGGGACCAGATCATGGCCCTGTTTGCCGATCTTGCCGCCGGAGCAACCATTCAGCACGTTCAACTGCGGACTCAGTCCACTGATCAAGTTGCCACGCTTGCCGAGGCCAAAGCCGCCTTTGTGGCCGGCCAGGCAAAGGCAATCCAAGTGCGATATGTGTTTGAAGGCGAACTCTGGAGCGACACAATCATTCCGGGTGATCCGACCACCAGTATCATCCGCAACCGACTGCCGTCCTGACAATCTTGCTCAATCGCGTTTGCTAAACAATTGATCGCATTGGCGATCAAGCACACCGCCGATCAATTCACATTGGTGAAATGAATTACGGTCCAATACCTCCTGTGCAGGTATGTCGATCTGATTCCAGCCCAGTCTGGCAAGCGTTTGAATCGACGTTCCAAAAACGACCATTGGCAGCCGAGCCCATAAGATCGCGCTCATGCACATCGGGCACGGTTCGGCAGTGGAATACAAAGCCAAAGCTGATACATCTTTCGCAAGATTAAGTTCGGCGAGTTTATTCAGAGCGTCGATCTCCCCATGCCAAATCGGGTTTTCCGCCGCCCGGTTCCAACCCTCGGCAATGATTTGTTGGTCTCGGCGATCGACGATCACCGAAGCAAACGGACGATCGCTGTGCCGCTGCGCCAAATCAATCGCGCGTCGCATGAAACGTTCGTGTTGCAATAGATCAGACATGCTTCTTGCTGGTTTGCTATTGAGTGCGCCGGGTGCGTCGTTACTTGCACGAAGCGCAAGTTTTGCTGTCGCGCTATTCTGGTAACCCGCCGCGTAAGCAAGGGAAAACGGGTCTTGATTCTTTCCTCGCTGACGCTTCGGGTTACCAAAAACACCATGTTTTTATACAAATGCGCAAGATCAAAAAGCGCAAGCGAGTGAACAAAGTATGGCCAATCCACTCGCTTGCGCGTCGTATAAAAACCAGTTGCGCGGTAACTGGGAGGGCGAAGCTCCCGCTGAGCCGTTGCGTTCTCGGCAAACTGCGGCTCGGCAGGAGCTTGGCCCTCCCGTTCTGAGACGAAGCCTAGTTTTTTTGCGGCGTCTAGATTCCAAAGTCGCGCTATCCAGATAGAATACGCTAAACACGATTGCACCAGCGGGTGTAACTCAGTTGGCAGAGTGACAGCTTCCCAAGCTGTATGTCGCGGGTTCGAATCCCGTCACCCGCTCTGGCGAAAAACCCCAATGCCACGTGTTTTGCCGGGTTTTCTCTGGTCCGCACCGGACCTCATGAGCCTTGCCCAAGTTATCAGGAGTAAGCTCAGATTTACCACGTTGACCAGCTTTTGGTGCAACAGTTGGTGCAACGGTTCGCGAACCGTCTTCAGTGCCGGTCGCAAGCGATTGTTGGGGCGTCGATCCAGCGGCTCCGATACTCGGCAAATGCGAGCGACCGGCATTTTTCTTTGGACCGACCCCTCATCCAACGCCGTTAAGCGTTTCTTGTTCGTGTTACGCGGGCTGTTATTCGTA
>JBFJVZ010000057.1:0-24508 GCA_041623895.1 Pirellulaceae bacterium
ATTCGCTTAATCCCGTCTTTCAATCGCATGACATTAAAGTTGATCAACAGTCCCAGTTTCCTGTCGCTCAACTTCAGGTCTTTACCGCAGAGAAGGCGGCCGATGTTGATGTTCCGCAATGATTCTTCCCTCCGCGAACGAGCGTTTTCAATTCTTGTTCCGACGCGGTGCGTCGGACGACAATGAATTCACAGCCTCGGAGCGAACGAGCGTTTTGTCTTCGCGTTCCGACGCAGAGCTTCGCCCTCCCGTTTTTTAGACAAAGCCAGGCCAGGACCAGCCCTAACTCGATTCTTTCAATCGTCGCGTCAGTGCGCGGTCGAGTTGATTGGCAAACGTTTGCACATCTTTTTGGCTCAGAGGATTCGGGCCGGAGGTATCCAGCCCCGCACTGCGAAATTGTTCCATCAGGTTTCGCGCAGCCAGGCGGTCATGCACGCTGTTGTCATCAAATAATTCACCGCGAGTGCCCAGCGCGAGTCCTTGCTTTTCGACGACGCGGGCTGCCAGTGGGATGTCCCCAGTGATCACGACGTCACCGGCCTGCATCAATTCGATGATGCGGTCATCAGCAACGTCGGCGCCGTCGCGAACGGTGATCCGGCGGATGAATTCCGACGGTGGGATGCCGATCGATTGGTTAGCGACCAGGGTCGTTTCGATTTGCAGGCGGCGGGCGGCGCGAAACACGATTTCTTTGATAGCCGCCGGGCAAGCGTCAGCGTCGACCCAGATTTTGAAAGCGTGGGTTGGGTCAGCGTTCAATACGAGTCACCAAGAGTGGGGATTTTGACCGGCATGCCTTGTTGTGCTCCGAGCCGATAGCTTCGACAATGCGACCCGATACCGCTACGGGTGGTCCGCATTCCGCATACGAACTCAAGGAACGCTACCGTGTATTTGCAACGTTTCGCCACGTCCTTCGGTTTGATCGCTTCATTTGCGGCCATGGTATTCGCTCAAGATGACGCTTCGAGACCCGAGCCAATCATGAAATATCCGCAAACCAACAAGGTCGATGTTGTGGATGACTATCACGGCCACAAAGTTGCCGATCCTTACCGCTGGCTGGAAGACACCGAAAGCGAGGAAACCGCCGAATGGGTGGAGGCACAGAATGAGGTCACCAATGCGTATCTGCAATCGCTACGCTCGCGGCCGGCGATGCGTGCGCGGCTGGAGAAACTTTGGAACTATGAACGCTACGACTTGCCGATTCGCCGCGGTGACACGTACCTGTACACGCACAATGATGGACTGCAGAACCAGAGCGTGTTGTACAAGGCCGATTCATTGAATGCCGAACGCACAGTGTTGCTGGATCCTAATCAGCTGAGCGAAGACGGCACCGTCGCGCTGGCCGGCACGGCGACAACCGACGATGGCAAGTTATTGGCTTACGGTTTGGCCGATGGCGGCAGCGATTGGCGGACTTGGAAAATCCGTGAAGTGGCCAGCGGGAAAGATCTGGACGATGTGGTGCAGTGGGTCAAGTTCAGCGGCGTTGCCTGGCTGCCCGATAACAGCGGTTTCTTTTACTCGCGTTATGCCGAGCCGGTGGAAGGACAAGAGCTGACAGCGACCAACGAAAACCAAAAAATGTACTTCCACACCGTGGGGGAAACGCAAAGCCAGGATGAATTGATTTTGCAGCGGCCCGATCATCCCAAATGGGGTTTCTCCCCGGAAGTGACCGACGACGGCAGATTCCTGGTGATTCAAAACTGGAAGGGCAGCGAGCCGAAGGCACAGATCTTCGTCAAAGATCTCCAGCAACCCGATGCTCAGATCCAAGAGCTGATCATGGGTTTTGACGCGGAGTACGAGTGGATCGGTGCGATCGACCAGACGCTCTATTTCTTGACCGACAACGGGGCTCCCAAACGGCGGTTGATCGCCGTCGACGTGAACAGACCCGAGCGCGAGCATTGGCAGGAAGTGATCGCCGAAACCGAGGATGTGCTGGAATCAGTCAGCTTGTTTGGCGAGACTTTTTACGGCGTCTGGTTGAAAGACGCTCGCAGTAAGGTGACCCGGCATGCGCTAGACGGAAAATTGCTTGATGAAATCGAGTTGCCGGGGCTGGGCAGCGTCGCTGGCTTTGCCGGCCGGCAAGACGCCGCAGAAACATTCTTTAGCTTTACCAATTACATCACACCCGAATCGATCTATCGTGTCGATCTGAAATCGGGTGAAGTCTCGTTGTGGCGGCAACCAGAAGTAGCTATCGATGTGGACGACTTTGTTACCGAACAGCTGTTTGCGGAAAGCAAAGATGGTACGCGAGTGCCCATCATCGTTACCCGCCGCAAGGAAACGAAGTTGGATGGATCCAATCGCACGTTGTTGTACGCCTATGGCGGCTTCAATATCTCGATCACCCCATCTTTTTCACCCGCCAACGCGGCCTGGGTCGACAGCGGCGGGATCTTTGCGGTGGCAAACTTGCGTGGCGGCGGCGAATATGGACGACAATGGCATGAAGACGGCATGCGGCTGAAGAAGCAGAATGTATTTGATGACTTCATCACGGCGGCTGAATTCTTGATCGAAAAGGGCTACACCACTTCCGGCCGATTAGCAATTCGTGGCGGCAGCAATGGCGGACTGCTGGTGGGTGCCGCGATGACACAGCGGCCCGATCTATTTGGCGCGTGTCTGCCGGCCGTCGGTGTGATGGACATGTTGCGGTATCACAAGTTCACGATCGGCTGGGCTTGGGTCACCGAATACGGCAGCAGCGACGAGGAGGATCAAATCGAGAATTTGCTGTCGTATTCTCCGCTACATAATTTGAAGCCGGGAACATGTTATCCGGCGACGCTGGTGACCACGGCTGATCGCGATGACCGCGTCGTGCCGGGGCACAGTTTCAAGTTTGCGGCAGCGCTGCAGGCAGCCCAAGGATGTGCGAAGCCAACCTTGATTCGCATCGAAACGCGAGCCGGGCATGGTGCCGGCACGCCGGTCAGCAAGCGAATCGACGAGTATGCAGATTTATGGTCCTTCTTGTGGGAAAACTTAAAGTAATTGCGGCGTCACCATCAGCCGGCGCGCGTTAGCGTCCGGTTTGGGTGTAGTCCTGGCTCAACAATCACGAAGAAGAACCGCGGTGGCAGCGTATATGCTGCCACTGCTACGCAGTTGTCGTCTGGTTGTGACAAATGAAAACGTTCATGCCTACAACGCTGGTGATTCCAAAGAAAAGCCAGGCACAAATTCCTTCCTCAGCGGGACGCACGCGTTAGCGTCCGGTTCCGCGCAACAACCACCGCCCAGCGCCCAGCGGCTTGCGAATCCGAATCGGCTCGTCGTTTTCCCGCACATGCGGCCTGCTTTTTCGGCGACAATGAACCAGCTTGCTTTGCTGGTGTCGGTTGATAAGTTCACCTTCGGTTGTCTTGTCTCCATGAAATCATCATGTCTCAGTTTGTCACTTTCGATCTACCGTTGATCATCGCACGTTGCGGCGGGTTTTCCCTGGTTCGCCCCATCGGGTTCCCGGAGATCGCGCTCTCATCGGGCAGCGAGTCCTCCGCCGTCCAGGCAGTCCGTCGCCGCGTTATCAAGTCGTGCCGCGATTACTTGGGTGCTGATCTAGTGGCCCGCTTGATCCGAGGTCCGGTCGCGCAAAAAAAGGTGACGGTGGAAATTGCACCGCCAAAAAAATCGACCGCGTGGCGACAGAAAGTCAATCTGCATCTTGATTCGTTCGTCTGGCAGCAAGATGACGCCTTGATCATTACCTATCTTCCGGCGCTGGAGCTGACTGTGGTAGCCAGCCCAAACACCGACGTTGACAAACTGGTTGGCGAGCAAGTGCGATCGGCGATTCGCCGCAAGGAAGCATGGTCGCTGCCCGGAATCGCGTATTTGGATAGCGCGGACGAGACTCAGCTGCACATCGAAACGCTGCAGGTAACCGTGCCGACGCCCGCCGAACACGCGCGGAAGAAAGACGATAAGCCACGCAGCAAGACACCAACCTTAAATGCGGTTGCCACTCGGCTGCGACGTCGATCGTTGCGTCGCGCCTATCATCGCGACCAGGAAGTTAGCATGCTGGCGCGGTTACTGGCTGCCGACCAGTCGCGATCGGTGTTGTTGGTCGGCCCCTCGGGCGTCGGCAAGACGGCAATCTTTCACCACTGGGTGCGGCAAGCCGAATCATTCGGGATGCAGAACATCCAGTCTTGGGCAACCGATGGCTCACGATTGATCTCGGGCCAGACAGGTTTTGGGATGTGGCAGCAGCAGTGTCTGGCGATGGCGGACGAAGCATCGCGTTATCCATCGGTGATTCACCTTGGCAACCTGGTCGAGCTGAGTGAATCAGGTCGTTTGCGCGGGAGCGGAGGATGCGGGGCGCTGCTGGCCCCGCGGCTCTCTGACGGCAGCATGAAAGCGGTCATCGAATGCACGCCGGAGCAATTGACACGGATCTCGCGGATCGAGCCCAGGCTGGTTGCCGCGCTGACGGTCATGCGGATCGAAGAACCCAGCCCCGAACAAACGCGATCCATCCTGTTAGAAGCGGCTGCGTCCTGGCGGCCGGTCGACATTACGGCTGAATTGAAACGCAAACGTCGCCGTAAGCAGAAAGCAAAGCGCAAACGCCGAACTCAAGATAGCAGCGAAGGTCCCGACATCACGCCCGAGGTGAAGCCCGAAGCGCTGCAGATTCTGGATCGATTGCATCGTCGATTTCGCACCGATGCAGCCGCGCCCGGTCGTCCGCTCGCTTTCTTTCATGGCGTGATGAGCGAAATCAAGCCTCAGGAAGTGTTGGATGAACAAAAGGTGATTGAGGCGTTTGGGCGGCAAACCGGTCTGCCACGGTTCCTGATCGATGATGCTGTTCGACCCGACTTGAAAAGTATTCGCCGGCAACTGCGATCGCAGGTGTTGGGACAAGATGCGGTGTTGGAAACCTTGGTTGACATGATCGCCACGCTGGCCGCCGATCTTTCCCGCGGTGACCGCCCGCTGGCATCGATGATGCTGATTGGTCCGACCGGCGTCGGCAAAACCGAGACAGCCAAGGCGCTGGCCAGATTAATCTACAGCGACGTGTCTCGGTTGCTGCGAATTGACATGTCCGAGCTGTCGTCCCCGACAGCGGTTGGCCGTTTGATCGGCGACGCGTTTGATCCCGAAGGCGTGCTGACCAGCGCGGTCCGCGCTCAGCCGTTTTCACTTGTGCTGTTGGACGAATTCGAGAAAGCGCACCCATCGGTATTTGATCTGTTGTTGCAAGTGCTGGGCGAGGGCAGGCTGACGGACGGGCGGGGACGATTGGCGGACTTTCGCAATTCGATTGTGTTGATGACCAGCAATCTGGGCGTGGATACGTTTCGCGCGGTGCCATTGGGTCTGGCCGACACGCAACAGCAGGATCGATATCGCAGTCACTTTGAAAGACAAGTCCGTGATTTCTTGCGTCCCGAATTGTTCAATCGCATCGATCGAATCCTGACATTCGATCCCCTGGATGAAACGACGGTGCGAAGGATCGCCGATATGCGTTTGGCGGAGTTACAGCGGCGTGACGGTTGGCAAAGCCGTGGTGATGTGTTTGACGTGGATACCGGGGCCGTGCAGGTGTTGGCTGCTGAGGGATATCAACCTCAATACGGTGCCCGACCGCTGGCCCGCGAAGTGGAACGCAAAGTCGTTGTTCCGCTGGCGGAGGCAATCTGTAATACCGGGCGACTCAAGCGGCTGAGTGCCAAAGTCGATGTCAGCGGGGAAGATCCCAGCGGCGTCTCGTTGCAAGTGCAGTCGCAGCCGACCGGCGACAAAGCGATCGACGAATCCAGCAATGCCCTGATTGGACAAGCGACATTGCTGCGGCGGCGCGGCCAATCGCTGGATCGAAGCGACGCGATGAGGCGACTGCGGAATGATTACACGATGGCCAGCCGCAAATTGAAATCGCGATTGCGGGGCACCAAGGATGTGCAGAAGCGAGCCAGGATTCGCTACGGTCCACTCGGCGCTACCTGCGCCCAGCTGCGCGAACGAATTCGCGCCGTTCGGCGGTTGTGCCGCGATCTCGACAACGCCGAAGCCGACGTGTTGCTGAAACATTATCTCGGCCAGCGACTTGACAGCGAAGCGGTCAGTGAACAGTTGGATGCGCTCCATAAACGGTTGTGGCGAACGCTTTGCGAACTGCGGAGCGATTCATCGCTGGAGAACCAGCGCCTGACGTTGGTCATGACCGGATCCCAACTGTCGTCTGCCAAGATTCTGCTGGAGGCGTATCGCCTGCTGGCCGCCAAGCGCAAATGGAATTTTCAAGCTCACGCCTTGCTGCCCCGCGATCACAATACCGATCGCGTCATTGATTGTGATGGCTGGAGCAGCGAACCTTCTTTTCGTGTCTCGACCGTCAAACGTGTCGAAGATCCCGAGACCGAAATTGTTGGCCTGATTCAAAAGCCGACAAAGCCCAAGCTGGCAGCCTACCGCCTACTCCGCTTGTCAGAACTCACCTGCTTTCCGCCGGGAACACTGGGATTGATGCTGACGTTTCGCGGCGAGGCCGCCGAATTGTTGATGTCGGGCGAAGCGGGCGTGCATTCATTCAAGCGGCGCGATCAAGCGAAGTCGACCGGCAGTTCGGTGCTGATCAGCCAACACAAAGGAACTCCCATTGAATATGCGGCGCCCGATTGGCTGCCGCGCCGCGAATTCCAAGTCAGTGGGCAGCCGCGCCGCGGCTATGACAGAGAAACATCGCTGGCTCAGGACCTGGTCGAGGGCGATTCGCGAAATATCAAGATGGATCGCGAGGGCATCTGGCTGGAAACCTTGATCGAACAAGAAATGGAGCGGCGTATTTGGGCGGAACTGGATGAGGAATAAAAGTCTGGGAGGGCGAAGCTCCCGCTGAGCCGAACGCCTCCGTGACTAATTAGCTATAGCTAACGCAACAACAACAGCATGCGAATTTCAGTGCCAATCTACGTACAGCAACGTCGCGGTCGCGGGACCGTGGCACCGATCGCTGCGCGCCCGCTGCTGCATCCGACTCCGGACAGGAGCGGCACAGAACTGGGGCGCGTGATCGCTGCGCTGACGGACAAGCTTCGTGTGTTGCTTTCGGATTTGGCCCGCGATCCCCAGCATGATGAACTTCTTTCCTGGCATCATCTGGAGTCGATCGGCAGCAAAATCGTGAAGCTGCGACTGGACCTGCGTGACAGCACCGCCAATTTGAAGCTGCTGCTGGCGACGACACGACGTCATGGCAAACTGCTTGCCTTTTCGCCCAGCCTGCCGGATCTGTGGTTTGACGTTGCCCGCGGTGAATCATTAGAAGCGCGTGCCGAACAAGTCTACGCTGCATTCTTTCGAGAACGCCGCAAAGAGGATCCCGGCTATGATGTCGCCCGGCACAGCATTGAGGGCAAGGCTTGGGTGGATCACCTTACGATCGACGTGTTAACGCAGGTACGCACGAAAAAGCCGATCGATCCGCTCCGCGCGTTTCTGGGCGGCGAAGATGTTTCCGACGGGGCGGCGGAACTGAGAAAGACCAGCCGCTGTCTGAATTGGATCGACATCGACGATCTGGCCGAACCGATCGGAGTCGACGACGACGTCACGCGGTTGCTGAATTTGCTGAATGTTGGCGACCGCCGCGGTGTGGTCTTGGTGGGACCCTCGGGGAGCGGCAAGACCGCGCGGATCGAGGGTACCGTCCGCCGCCGCCGCAAACGCAGCCAGTCAGCCACGCATCAATTAGTTTGGCACCTTTCGCCGGCCCGTTTGATCAGCGGCATGTCCTATTTGGGTCAGTGGCAAGAACGCGTGCTGGCGATCATCCGTCATGCGCACCGCTACGATCACGTCTTGTATTTTGATGATTTGTTAGGACTTTACGAAGCGGGAAAGACGCGTGACAGCGCGATGTGCGTGGCTGACACGCTGCGCGCGCAATTGGATGTCTACCCGATTCGCGTGCTGGCAGAAATGACCGGTGAGGCCTGGTCGATCTTTCGCGAACGAGACCGCACGCTGGCCGATCGCTTTGTGGTCATGCCGACGGAAGCCTTGGACGCGGACAAGTCACTGGAAATCTTGATTGGCGTGCAGCGTCGTTTGGAAGCCAGCCGCTGCTGCAAATTCGACCTGGACGTGTTGCCCGAAGTTGTTTCGATGTACGACCGCTTCGAGCGATCATCGGTGCTGCCCGGTAAGGCTGCTGCGGCCCTGGACCGTCTGGCCTCACGAGCCGAGCGGAAAAAGATCAGTCGCGATGATGCCGTTGATGAATTTCAATCGCGGAGCGGTCTACAGGCATCGATCATCGATCGCCGTATCCGCATTGATCGTCAGTCGGTGACCGCGCGGATTCGCCGCCAAGTCGTTGGTCAAGACGAACCGGTGGCAAAGCTGGTTGATCGAGTTCTGGTGGCCGCTGCCCGGATGAATGATACGTCGCGGCCGCTGGGCACGTTCTTGTTGGTCGGGCCAACCGGTGTCGGCAAGACACAGTTGGCAAAGGCCATCGCAACATGTTTGTTCGATGATGACGGCTTGATTCGTCTGGACATGAACGAACTCTCTTCACCCGCCGCTGCCGCGCGTTTGGTCGGCACGTTTGATGCGCCAGATGGGCTGTTAACCAGCGCTGTTCGCCGCCGCCCCAACGCCGTGCTGCTGCTGGATGAGATCGAGAAAGCGCATCCGACCGTACTGGATGTGTTACTGCAGGCACTGGGGGAGGCACGACTGAGCGACGCGCGTGGCAGAACGGTTGACCTGAGTGGACTGCTAATTCTGATGACCAGCAACCTGGGAACGCGGGAGTCGGGACGCGGCAGAGGTTTTTCCGCCGCCACCGACAGTGCATCGATTGCCGAAGTGCATCTGCGAGCGGCGCGCGAGTTTTTTCGGCCGGAATTCTTTAACCGCATCGACGATGTGCTCAGCTTCGAGCGCTTGTCACCAGAGGTCATGCAGTCGATCGCAGTGATGCAATTCCAGGATATCCTCACCCGCGATGGCTTGCAGCGACGAAGTGTGTTGATCGACGTTGATCCGAATGCGATCCGGCAAACGGCCGAGCGGGGATACGATCCCGCGATGGGGGCGCGGGCCCTGAAGCGCCAGATCGAGCGAGACCTGGTTGGTCCGGCCGCAGAACTGCTGGCGGCCAGCAAAACCGATCAACCGACGTTGCTGCGGTTGTATCTACACGGCAGCGATGTGCAAACACGTTGGCAGCCGGTTGAATATGCCAGCCTCTCCAATCCACTGCCCGAAATATCGAGCCGTGATCTGATTGATCGCAGCCAGCGTTGGCTCGAATCGGTTGCCGCCGAAATCGCAGGCGGTCCGCTAAGTTTCGAGGTCGGCAGCGATGGCCTGGATCCAGGTGTGCTGGAAACAATGACGCTCCGTGATTCGCTGCATCAATGTCAGCAGACGCTGAGCGAATTGACCGCCGCCATCGACACACCGCGGCTGCAACGGCCACAAGCGACTCCCGTTCATCGCACCCGGCCCAGTTTCGGATTCAACCCCTATCCGAAAACAGGACGACGTGACTTGCAGGCGATCGATGACATCCAGGATTACTTGCGCGATTCGCTGGTCGAAATCAAACCGGGCGACTTCGATCCCTTGCGCCACCGATTGATTGACGGGCTGTGCCGGCTGGAGGGCCAGTTACGGGTACGAGGAAGCTCACCCCAGTGGCTGGTTTGGCTCCGTTGGTTCGGCAACGAGTACAAAGACGATGTGGATGATCGAGAGCGCGACTTGATGACGTATTCTGCGTTCCTTGCTGACGTTTTGAAGCGCTGGCTGACTGAGCACGAGGATTTGACGATCGACGATGCTGAGATTGCCGATCCCTGGGTGAGTTGTTGTTCCGGGGCGCTGGCGCTGGCAACGTTACGTGAAATCAGCGGCGGTTGGATGTTCGTTCAAGATGGCCGGCTGACGATGGCGGATGTTCGTCTCCGCGAAATCGAACCGGGAAGCGCGCCGGCTGACGTGTTGGAGGCATGGAAACGGGTCGCTGCGCAGGAGCCGATTGCGCCGGTCCGCCGAATCATTCACGGTTTGGGGCCGCTGGTTGATCTGTGCACGGGCGCTGCTGTCAACGAGGCCGCCAGCGTGGCGTCGCTGCTACGGCTATTGAAACAATCCCGATCCGGTGCGGGATTTTTACTCGAGCCAGATCGGGTGACGTGATGAGCAGTATCAAAGTTCCGGTCTTGCTGACCCGATACTCCGAACAGCTGTTTACCGCCCGTGTCGTGGACGGGCCGGCAGCAGACGCAGCCGCGCGGACCGCAACGGAGGCGATGACGCAAGTGCAAAAGTTTCTTAAACAACAAGCCGAGCGCGAGCCGTACCAGTATTGGCCAAAAATCGACAACTACGAATTGCACAACACCGCCGTGCGGGTCCGCTTGTTCTATCGCGACGGCAACCGCCAGTTTCCGGCCAGCCGCGAGATGAAGATCCCCGTTCGCTACGTGCTTGGTCGCTATGTCGATGACAGCGTTGAATGTTTTCTGTCTGACTATGACATTATCTTTCACTGCCCGGCGTTGCGCGAGCTGCCGCAATTGATTGATGAAGCGGTCCGCTATGCAGCGGCGCGGATAGCGTCGCGTCAGTTGATCGCCGCGACGCCGCCGGCCAACGCGTCGGAATTGCGGATTGTGCGATTGCGGCTTAAAGAACGTCGCTTGCGGATCGATCATGAAGCGACGGGCGCGTTGGCGATCGTGGCTGATCCGCTGGTCAAGACGGCCCGGAAACGCAAGTCAACACCAACCAGGCATCGTGACGGAGAAGTCGCGCAGTTACTGGGTGCCATGAAGGATGCCAGCGTGCTGCTGGTGGGCGAGGCCGGTAGCGGAAAGACGACCGTCACCAAGCTGGCCGCTGCCAACCATCAGTCGGCAGTCCGTGAGCTGGCCAAATCGCTCGGCAATCCGCCCCCGCCGCCGCTGGTTTGGGAAAGTTCTGCGGAAAACCTGATCGCCGGAATGCAGTATTTGGGCGAATGGGAACAGCGTTTGGAAGAAGTCATCGCCGAACTGGAATCAATCGGGGGCGTGCTGTTCTTGTCATCGCAAATTGATCTTGTCCGTCTGGGAGGCACGCAGCCAACCGATTCACTGGCCGCCTTCTTGATGCCCTATGTGCGACGCGGCGAGATCCGTTTGATCAGCGAATCGACGCCGGAAGAACTCGACGCAGCCAGGCGTTTGTTACCGGGCTGGGTGGAGTGTTTTCAGATCATCAATGTGCAAACACTGACTCACGGCCAGACCCGCGATATTGCCGAGACGATGCTCAAGGATGCCAGCCGCAACCATCGCATCGATGTCGAAGATACGGCGGCCGAGACCGCCACGCGTCTGTTTGCACAGTTCATGCCCTACCTTTCGCCGCCCAAGGGTGTGGTTCAGATGATTGGTGATGTGATTGAAGAGACCAGGCGTCAAGTGACGTTCTCGACGGCGGGGGCAGCCTCAGGGGCGGAGTCCAGCACGGAAACAAGCAAATTGCGGCTGTCGAAGTCGGCTGCTCGGCAGCCATCGGCATCACGGCGACCAAAAATCAGCACCCGGACCATCGTCGATCACTTCACCAGGCTGACCGGGCTGCCGGAAACGATGTTGCGTGATTCGCTGACCTTGCACAGTGATCAAGTGCGGCAACGGCTGCAGCAAGATGTGATCGGCCAGGCGGCGGCTGTGCAAGCTGCGACCAATGTGGTGCTCAAGCTGAAAGCCGGCTTGTGCGATCCCCGTCGTCCGGTGGCGACGATGTTGTTTTGTGGACCGACCGGTGTCGGCAAGACACAGTTGGCTCAGTCACTGGCGGATTATTTGTTCGGACACGCTGTGGCGGCGGATAAACCGCACCGCAAATCAGCGGATACCGTGCTCGTGCGATTGGATATGAGCGAGTACGCCAGTTGGGATGCGGTCGATCGATTCTTGATCGGTGCCGATGGCGAAGTTGCGCCCTGGATTGCCCGGCTTCGTGATCGACCGATGTCCGTGGTTTTGTTGGACGAGTTCGAGAAGGCGTCACCGGAAGTCCATGACTGCCTGCTATCGGCGCTGGACGAAGGCCGCCTCACCGATCGCTTTGGCAGAACAACAACGCTGTGCGGTTCGATTGTTGTCTTGACCAGTAACGTCGGCTCACGCAGCACGGAACTGGTAGGTTTTAGCAGCGAAGCTAACCGCGCGCTGGAACGAGCCATCGAACAGGAGTTTCGACCGGAGTTCCTCAATCGCTTGGATGAAGTCGTGATCTTCGAACCGTTGCCGGCTGCGGTCATCGAGCAGATCGTTGAAAAGGAATTGCGAGCGTTGTCGCGACGAGAAACATTGCGGTCACGGCGTGTGCAATTGGAATGGGACGATGCGGTTGTCAAACGTCTTGCCGCAGTCGGATTCGATCCACTGTTGGGTGCGCGGCCGCTGCAACGGGCGATCGAGCGTGAAGTGGTGGCCAAAATTGCCCGCAAGCTTTTGGAATCCGATGAAGATTCTGAACCGATTTTGATCAATCTGTCCAAGTTGGTCAGCGATGAATCGTTGACAAAAGGTTAAACTGCTGCTGCACACGCGATCAATGATTCGCTGGGCTAAGTTCGTAAGCGGGGTCGAATCCTTCACAGGCACTCGATTCGTCCGCTCTTTGATCGGTGCCCGGGCCAGGGTCGGACCCTCGGGAATACAAGATCCGCGTTACCTCAAATCTTCATCGCACGCAGGCAAGATGCTTTTACAAGAGCCCCCGGAAACACAATACGACTTGAGATTTAATTTCTTGGGATTTCCCGTCCGCGTCAGCTGGACGTTTTGGCTGGGTGCGATCGTGATCGGGCACGGATTCGCGCAAGGCATCGATCTCAGCAATCAAGGCCTCAGTCCCGGGATCGGGCCACTGCTGTTGCTGTGGACACTCTGTGTTTTGGTGTCGATTCTGATTCATGAATTAGGACACGCACTTGCCTTTCGACAGTTCGGGATCCAGTCTTCGATCGTCTTGTATCACTTCGGGGGACTGGCGATTCCGATCGGTTCATTGCGGCCAGGAGTTTCGGCAAATCGTCTGTCAGAAAAACAGGATTTGTGGGTCACCGCCGCGGGTCCGCTGGCGCAGCTGATCTCGGCGGCCGTCGTGATTGCTGTGGTCAAGATACTTGGCTACAGTGTTCCCTTCTTGCCGCTTGGTGTCAGCGCACTGCCCGGGCTCTCTGAAGGCAAACAGATCGATAGTTTCGGCTTGCTCGTGTTGCTGATTTTCTATTTGTATCCGAGTATCTTTTGGGCGGTTTTGAATCTGATGCCGGTCTGGCCGTTGGATGGTGGCCGGATCACACGATCACTCGTGCTGCTAAGCGGGGGAACGACAAGCCAAGCGTTGTGGATCAGCATCATTGCCGCCAGTGGACTCGCGTGGTACGCGTTTTCACGCGGTGGCTTCCCAATTATGGGAATATTTTTTCTAATGTTCGCGATCAGCAATTACCAAATGCTCCAGCAATCGGGCGGTTGGCGTTAAGGGCTCGCCGAAGCACAGAATTTTCGCGCGCCACCGTTGTGACACGTCGTAATCAATTGTAATTCTTGCGCTAAAACCGCAATGTTTTTCCGTGTTTGCGCAAGTTTTAGCGTTGTTACTGCTTACGGTCGCGGCTGTTGCGGCAGGTGACAACAAGTGCTGGGAAACCGGCGCGTTTTTTCGCGAAACCCTGCTTGCAGTCCCTGAAATTCGCTCTTCGCCTATCAAAAAAACTTGGCGTTGCAACCACTTTTTTTCAAAAAAGATGTTGCGGAATCCTCAGAACCGCGTAAAGTTACCGCCAGTTTTTTACGGTTGAAAGGATGAGCCGTACTCGATGTGGATCATCGAAGCTCTGAGATTCAGCCACTAACAATGTTTGGTGAGCCGTGGCCGGTGACTTACAAAGCGTTTGCTTCGCAAGTCACTTAGGACTCACCAACGTTTTCCACTTCGCGGAGGAAAAACGTGGCCAAGAAAAAAGCTAAAAAGAAGGCGACCAAGAAGAGAGCGACCAAGAAGCGAGCAACTAAGAAGCGAGCTACCAAAAAGCGAGCAACGAAGAAGCGAGCTACCAAGAAAAAGGCGACCAAGAAGAAGGCCGCTAAGAAGCGCTCAACTAAGAAGAAGGCCGCCAAGAAGAAGGCTACTCGAAAGAAGGCCGCTAAGAAGCGTCGTTAGCCAACTGGATGGCAAGTTCGATTTGGTCACTCTGGCCAATTCGAGCATCGATGACTTAAGACAAGCCATGTCAAAGCTCGCGCTTTGGCGTGGCTTTTTTCATGCGCCATCCTATAGCAGTCCACCCAAACGAGGGGGGTGTCTCTTGGGCCTGGTTGCCGATCGGAATCGGCCGACTTCATCCGTTACCCCGCTGCCCAGCGCTGCTGCCGCGAAGTCCGCCAAAGAAATCTCCGCAGCCAACTTTTGCTTTTGTGTTCTCCGTCACCTGCACCCTGCATAATCACTATCTGACTCCAACTGTTTCTTGCAGTTCCTGCTCGTTACGCGAACATTGAATGCGCCTTGCCTGCTTGATTGTCGTTCTTAACTTGTGGCCGACCAGTGATTTCTTAAAAGCTCACGAGACAGACGAAGTACGGCATACAACCAAGTCGCAATCAGAATTTGAGCAATCAGTGCAAAGCCTCTTCGGCGAATTCTGTAACACGTGCCACGATGATGCGGCAAGCGAAGGTGGGTTCTCGCTGGGAACTCTGGATCTTCGCGTAGACGGCCGCGACTATGAGTTATGGCGGATGATTGATGATCGGGTGCGGTTGGCCGAAATGCCACCAAGCGATGCTCAGCAACCGACGTCGGCCCAGCGGGAAAAATTTTTGCACTCGATTCGCAGTGAGCTTCTCAGGACACAACAGCCCGGTCATCGATTAATCAAACAGCAAAGACACCCGCGGTTTGGCAACTACATCGACCATGATGCCTTGTTCAACCAGCAACCCGGGCCGGTCATTCCTGGGCCGCCGCGACTCTGGCGATATCGTGCTCCCAGCGACGGCAAGCGATTGCGCGGCCACACAGACGTGCATGACGTCGCGCTACCTTCATCGCCGTTTGTGATGCGAAAAGGTAGAGGGCTGAAGGATTATGCTGATCTGTACTTCATTGATGAGCCGGTTACCGCCCAGCTGTTGGCTAAGGCCCAGAGATCCGTTCGCGAGCAGTCGCGGGCCGTGCTGGAAATGTTGATTGGCGGTGGATCTCCATCCGCCCAGCAAGTCAACGGCGCGATTCGCACAACGTTTCAGCAGATTCTGTTTCGGGATCCAACCTTGGAGGAAACCGCGCGGTTGGCGGACCTTCATCGCAAGCTCTTCAGGGAACATGGAGCACAGCTTGCGGCTGAGCGATTGTTGATGGCGATTTACCTGCAGCCGGAAGCGCTGTTCCGCGAAGAACTTGGCTCGGGCAGCCCCGACAACCATGGAAGACTTCGCCTTGCGGGACGCGAGATCGCCATGGCGATCTCCTACGCCTTGGCAGATTCACCGGATCCGCTCTTGCTGGCAGCCGCGGAAAAGGGGCAACTTGCCAGCCGGGCCCAAATCGCTGCCCACCTCCAGCGGCGATTCGCGGCCGCGAACCAGCAGCAGACAAATCCGCGAATCATGCAGTTTTTTCGGGAATATTTCGGATACGGCTGGGCAACCGAGGTTTTCAAGACCCAGCCAAAACGCGGCGTCCATCTGCCGGCCATGTTGGTCAACGACCTGGATCTGCTCATCGAACATCTCGTCGGCAAAGACCAGCAAGTCCTGAATCGCCTGTTGACGACCAATGAATTCTTTATCGATGCCCGGCGAGTTCCCGAGACCGGTGAATTGGTCCAGGCGACGTCGAAATCCGACTTCCAAGCCGATCGGCTGCAACCAGATAATCCTGAGCACGCCACCATTTATGGATTGCCGCGCGATTGGATTTGGGTGTCACAGCAGCCGCTGCCAGTGCCGAAACACATGCGTGCGGGAGTCCTGACTCATCCGGCCTGGCTGGTCGCCTGGAGCGGCAACTTCGACAATCACCCAGTGCAGCGCGGTAGCTGGATTCGTACACATTTGCTGGGCGGCACCGTTCCGGATGTGCCCATTGGTGTTGATGCGACGGTGACAGAGGATCAGGGCCAACAGTTTCGACAACGATTGGTTGCGGCCACGGCCGCGGATGAATGCCAGCGCTGCCACAAAAAGATGGATTCGCTCGGCCTGCCCTTCGAGCAGTACGACCACTATGGGCGTTTTCGGCTTGAGGAGTTGGAGCGACCGGTCGACACCTCGGGCGGCATATCGCATGTGAAGGATTCGACGCTTGCCGGCCCCGTTGAAGATCCCATCGCGATGATGCATCGCCTGGCAACATCGGAGCGCGTCGAACAAGTGTTTGTGCGCTACGTCTTTCGCTACTTTATGGGCCGCAATGAAACACTTGGCGATGCCAAGACGCTGCAGGAAGCACATCAGGCATACCGCGAGAGTGACGGAAGCTTTCGCGCTCTTGTCCAGTCACTGCTGACGTCGGATTCGTTTCTTTACCGCACGGTGAAGTACCCCGTGGAGTATCCCGATGGTTAGTCGACGAGAATTTTTTCGCGGCACAACACTTGGTGTCGGTGGCCTGTTTTTGGCGCCCTTTTTGAGGCAACTGGATGCCGCTACCGCTGTTGCGGCTCGGCCGCCGCGAATCGTGTTTTTCGTGCAGGGTAATGGGATGGATCCGCAGCAAATTCAACCACCGGGCATGACGCGGCCGGCGGAGCCGGATGTCTTGGAAGACCGACCGCTGGCGGGTCATAAGTTTGCGCGCTCGGTTGCGCCGCTGGAACCGTTCGCCCAGCGGATCAGTTTCATTCATGGTCTCTCCGGGCGGATCGCACTGGGCAATCACGGGATGGGTATGGGGGCGCTCGGTTGTTTCCCCAGCCAAAAGAACGTCTTCATGGAAACGATCGACTCGGCTGTTTCCCGTCAGTTGCCGGGGCTGTTTCGACATGTAGGACTTGGCGTGGAAACTTCACCTGCGACATCCGTCATCTATAACGTATCAGCGTCAGGTAAATCAGCTCCGCTGCCCACGCAGTGCAATCCGCTGCAGGCACACGAGACGTTGTTTGCGCTCGCCGCAGATGCCGGTGCTGAAAAGAAAATCGAGGCAGACGCCAAGCTGTTGGACTATCTGGCCGACGATGTGCGACGGTTGCAGGTACGGCTCAATGCCTTTGAAAAAGCCAAGCTGGACCACTACCTTCATGCGCTCGAATCGATCAACTCGCGCGACTCCGCGCTGCTGAAACTCAGCGATCGGATCAAGCTTGCGGCTCCCCACGCCGACGAGCGGTTTGGCGGCCAGGCGTATGCGTTTGAGCGGATGGAAGCACAGTTCGAGATAGCGGCCGGTGCCTTGATCGCCGGACTGAGCAACGTGATCACGATTTCCTCTGGGGCCGGACGCGATCAGACCGGCGTTGATTTTGATGGGACCGAAGTGGGGCTGTCCGATGGACCGATTCCGGCTCACGAAGTGGGTCACAATCAGGTGGTCCAGGGAACTCCCGCCGATGAGCTTCATATTCGCATTCGCGCGCGGCACTGCGAGCAGCTGGCAGCCTTCATTCGTAAATTGGATTCCATCCCTGAAGGTCAGGGAACGATGATGGATCATACGCTGATCATCTTTCTGTCCGATGCCGCCGAAAGCCATCACCCCAAGGGCCGCGAGTGGCCGTTGATCGTGATCGGAGACCTGGGCGGCCGACTGCGCACCAGGAATCGCTATCTACGATTTCCCCGGTATGGCAAACCGGGCCATCGTACCTTGGCATCCTTTTTCTTGACGCTGTTACACGCGGTCGGTGATCGGCGCGACCAATTCGGCTTGCCGGATCCAGCCATCATGGATCTTCCCCAACTTGGACCGCTGGAAGAGATTTTGGCATGAGAGGCAGTGTGATCACTCAGCCGGCCAAGTTGGCCTTGATAACGCTCGCTTTGATTCTAAGCGTGCTTCCCGCCCCTGCCCGTGCGGAGCATCGCGTCGCTTTGTTGATTGGCAATTCCGATTACCGGGATCAAACGCTGGCGCTACCAGAACAAGATATCTCGCATGTGGCCGCAGCTTTGCAAACGCAAGGGTTTCGCACCGAACAGGCGACCGATTTGACGCAGCAACGGATGTACGAAGTCCTTGAACAATTCCTGGAAAGTGCGCCCATCAACGGCACAGCCTTGGTTTACTTCACAGGCCGATTCACCGGCCCGGCAAACCACCCAGGGTCGACGACAGCAGGGCTGCTCGGCACCGATGGGAATGCGATCTCGCTGACCGAACTGATGAACTGGTTCGGTCTGCATGCGGCCACGTGTTGCAACGTGTTCTTGTTGGATCCACGGGGTGAATCGGAGTTGTTGCCGGAAAGCGTCACGTTGTCGCCAGAGACGTTTGACGGCCTGTTTGAAAACGCTCTACCCGCTGATTCGCTGCTTGGTTTGACCAAGAGATCTGAGGGTGACACGCACAAACTGGTCTTCGCCGCCGATGAATCGCCAACACTTCAAGCGTTTCTGGAAGACGCCTGCGTGTGGACAAGAAGCTCACGTCCGGGATCGCTCTTTCCAACAGCGCCAAGCCGTGCCGTTTCGCCACCAAGTGAGTTTCCCGGTGCGGCCGATCCAGGTGACGAATGGGTCTCGCCTGACGGCACGGTGTTCTGTTTCTGCGCCGCGAAAAACGAAATGCGCGGCTTCTGGATCGGCAAATACGAAGTCACTCGGGGTAAGTGGGCCGTGCCGGGATTGTTCGTCGCCGGGTCGAAAAAAAACCATCCGATAACCGGGCAGCAAACCGCTGAGGTCATCAAGCGGCTGGCGGACTTAACACACCGCGCGCGACGGGCTGGCCGCTTACCGACTGACTGGGAGTACGCGCTGCCGACCCCGCAGCAGTGGGAACACGCCGCGCGCGCAGCAGCTCTCGGCGATCGATACTTCCAGGACGACCAGCTCGCGCTGCACGCAAATTTCGCCGATCGATCACTGCTGGACACCGGGCAAGCGGATTACTTGTACGCGCTGGCTACGTTAGACGACCATCATGCTGGGCTTGCTCCGGTTGGCAGCTACCTACCCAACGCGTGGGGAATTCACGACATCTATGGGAACGTTTGGGAGTTGACGCACCAGGGAGTACTGTGCGGTGGCGGTTGGATCAGCTTGCCCGAGTATTGCCGTGCGGGTGTTCGTAAGCCGCCGCTGAAGTACCCGTCGGACTACGTGGGATTCAGAATCGTATTGCGACCGATCCCGTAGGTAGGGCATCCTGCCGTACGAAGACAGCACGGCTGGAAGCCGCGGCTACGAGCACCTGCACGGCTGGAAGCCGCGGCTACAGTGTCGGCAAACTCGGTTTCGGTGGATTCGCCGCACTCTCAGCAGCAAGCGTGCGAACCAATTGTTGGCTGATCGCTGCAAACGGCGCCCGCGCGCGATCATCGCTATCGATCGCATCGGCTAATCGTCCTTCGTCACCGGCGACTCGGAGCGTGATGTCGATGGGCAATTCACCCAAAAACGGCACGTTCAATTCCTCTGCCTTTGCTCGTGCGCCGCCGCGACCAAAGATGTCGTACGTCTTGCCACAATCGGGACATACGAACCCACTCATGTTTTCGACCATGCCGGCGATTGGAATGTTGACTTTGCGAAACATGCTGATTGCTTTGATCGCGTCCAGCAAAGCAACTTCTTGTGGCGTGCAGACAACCACGGCGCCGGCCAACGGCAACGCTTGAGACAGCGTCAATGCGACATCGCCGGTACCCGGCGGCATATCGATGATCAAGTAATCGAGTTCGCCCCAATCGGTATCGCCCAGAAACTGATTGATGGATCCGTGCAGCATGGGTCCGCGCCAGATCACCGCCTGGTCCGGTTCAATCAGAAATCCCATTGACATCACCGGCATCGGGTGAGCGGACGCCTGGCTGGTCAACAGGATCGGTTCAATTTTTTTGTCAGCCGTGATCGCGGGCCGCCCAGACAGACCCAACAAATGCGGAATGCTGGGCCCGTAGACGTCCGCGTCCATCAGTCCGACTTTTGCGCCCAGGCGACGGAGCGTGAGGGCGATCGATGCCGCCACAGTACTCTTGCCGACGCCGCCTTTACCGCTGCCCACGGCGATCACGCTTCTGGCCCTTAAACCGATCTGCCCGACTCGTACCGGCGGACGTGGATGATCGACAATGCTGATCGAGACTTGAGTATCCGGCGCCAGCGCGGTGATCTTTGCTTCGATTCCCTGCTTGACGTCGCCGACAATCGGCAACGAGTGGGATGTCAGGCCGATCGTGACGTCCACAGCTCCGTCATCCACGCTGACTTGCTTGATTTGGCCCATGGAGGCCATCGGTCGACCCGTCTCCGGGTCAGGATACGAGCCGATTGCGTCTTGGACTTGTTGGGGAGTGATTGACGTCATATGTGAGCGATCGAAGTGGATGGGAATCTGCAAACAGTGTAACAGTCTATCGATTCGTCACCCCCAGGGTGTTTTCAGCTGAAAGATTGGGATGTGGGTCGTGGCGGAAGTCGCCAAGACTTTCGGCGATTCAGGCACGCAACCGAAACTCTTGGCGAGTTCCGCTACCCCAAAATCAGAGCCTGCCCCCTTTCCGCTAGGTGACCAATATCTGCCGGCTTAGCTCACCACAAAGTACGCTCGAATCATGTTCGCTAGTTTTGGCAATTGTTCGATGTGGCGGAGAATCGCTGACACACCTAACTCAGAAATCGCCGACTGTTCAAGGGGCGAAAGTTCAGCAAGTTCGCTCGTCGCGGCCAATTGCAGAACGCCCGGGTGTGCGAGGGAAGTTTTGGCGATTCGCTCGCACCACTGGCCCAGGTTTTCCGGTTCGATCTGCCATAAGACGATCGCGCGAGATTGTTTGATCAAGACGCCGGGAGTATCTGTGGGATCACACACCCGGACCTCCACAGAGTCATGTTGGGGAATCAGATCGGGAACAAATCGCCGCACAGCGCTTGGCCAGCGCTGGTCGTGACCACAAATCAGCCAAATCCATGCTTTCGATTCCTCAATTCCGACGAGCGGTGGTTGCCGGTTCACGATCACGAATCTCTCGAATCGGAGGCGCCGTTGTCGCCGTTTTCGTCCAGCCTGCGCAGCAATCGAGCACGACTGATTCCCAATTGCCGCGCGGCTTCGGCACGATTTCCATCGGTTTGCTGCAAAGCATCCTCGATCATTCGCAGCTCGAGTCGCTTGAGTGCCTCGTCCAATGACAACTTGGGGGTCTTGGTGAAAATTGTCTTCTCGCCGACGTGAAAAGATCGAACTGCCAACGGCAAGTGCTCCACGCCAATGGCTTCGCCCGGCGCCGCGCGGATTGCGTGCCGGATGGCCTCGTCCAGTTCGACGAAGTTCTTTGGCCAGGGATAGATCACCAGCGAATCGAGCGCAGCGCGGGACAACCGCTCCGCTGTGCCTTCGCCGGCAGCCCGTCGCGCGTCGACCATCGCAGCCGCTAATAAGGGAATGTCTTCGACTCGCGAGGAAAGTGGCTCGATCGAGACTGTGAAGCCTGCGACAAATTCAAGCAACGCCGGAATGATGCCCGCGCCCGCGTCCGGATCAGCCATCGGTCCCTCTTCCCCTTCATCGGCGAAGGGTTCACTCAAGATTTTGGGCCGTAGGCCACAGGTCGCCAGCAACCGCAATCGACCTGCGAACGTGGTCAGTAATTCAGCGAGCCGCTGCCCCGCTTCGACGGGCATCTGGTCCAGATCGTGAACCAGCGCGGTGGCACGGGCGTCAGCAGAACTTGCCAATTGATTGATCAACGGAACCACGGTCGCATCCAACAGTTCCGCGTCCATCAACGGACCGTTGACCGTAACGATCGGCTCGCCCGCTGCCGAAAGTTGATGGATTCGGGAGGCGATCGATTCCGCCCCCGATCCTTCCGGGCCAAAGAAAGCGATATGCGTACGAGTGCAGCCGGCGACGTGCAAGCGAGCGCGCAATCGGCGTGCCGCTGGCGATACTCCTGCCGTGGCTATCGTTGCAATGCCGGCGTGTCGCTTGCGCCACCAATCCAGTCGCTGCCGAACGGCAACCGCGTCACGCAATTCCGACGAAGAGCCAACGTCGCGGAAACCACCGCCAACTGCCACCGTTAGCGCCGTGTCCGCTTGACCGACGCGCACAAAGCGAACTTCCAGCGGTGTAATCTTACGGCCGCCCAAGGGAGGGGGCTGAATGGTCAGGGACGCCGTGCCACGACCGAAGAAACCAGGCGGCGGGGACATCGAAGCGGCGACATAATCAAGCGGATCATCGGAGATCGCTGATCCCGCCACACTACGACGGTCAAGAAGTTGTTCAGCGTCGATCCCCAGCCAGGTACCGACACCGGCTGATAAGTAAACCAGGTTGCCAGCCGGACCGATCACCCACAGCGGCGTGTCGGAAGCGTCCAGCAAACGCGCCAGAGTTCGGATTTTTGTACCTGCAGCCATCGATTGTCCCCGTAGGCGCGGCAGCTTGCCGTGCTGTTATTCTGACACCGCACGAAACGGCGCCTACGGCTTTTCCTGGCACGGCTGGAAGCCGCGGCTACGGCTCTGGCAGCCGTTTCTTTTTTTGACGCAGCAGCTCGCGGCTTAAAACACGTCCAACATGAAGTGGTGGCCTTGGTGATAGCGGCGATGGCTGGGATAGAAGTTATGCCACCTTTGGTTGTACACCGGAATCCGCATTTCTGGTGGATATCGATGGTACATGCTGTCGCTGCTGCGGTAGTACTCTTGTCCCCAGAAGTTCTGAGGATAGTAGACGTACGGATAATGGTAAAAGCGGTTCCAATCACGCGTGCTGGCCTGTCCGCCCCAAGTTTGACCATAGGCACGCTGGTCCGCCGAGACGGTATCGGCGACCACAAAAGCGCTGCACACAAGCGAGGCGGCAAGGATGAATTGACGGAGCATGACTTCCCCCTGGGCGTTGGGTGAGGACCAAACGCCGGCGTATTGTGAATCGTTGTACGTATTTGCTGAGACACAGATGTCGGACAACCCCTGGCCGGGTGCCGTGGCAAACTTGTTCCCGCGGGGGGGAACTGCTCGCGAAACGTCCACTCGGGCCAGCAAATTGCCCATAAATAGGACGTATCGCCAGCAATGGACCGCCACCACGGCCCGATGTACCGTCAGTATCGGCAGATTCGGCAGCATCGGTTGAGTCGTTCGTGGGGGGAATTCCAGGCAAAATGGGTCGTTAACTGGTCACTAAGCCCGAGAACGACTTCTCACCCCCGGTACCGTGCACCTATCATTGACAGACGCCGCTGAGTTCGTCCTCCTCCATGACCGGACGTTTTGTCATGACCTATCGATTTTTTCTGCTCCCCGCACTGCTGGTCGCTTCATCGTCGACCGCGGGGCTGGCGAAAGCTTGTCCATTTTGCAATGCAGTTTCACAGACGCTGCGGCAAGAGATGTCGGCCATGGATGCTGTCGTGATCGGCACCGCCCAACAGGGTGACGACACCCGCAACAAAGAGACCGGTGAGGTCTTGATGCGTATCGAACAAGTTCTCAAAGGCAACGAATGGGTCTCGGAGAAACAAGACGTCAAAGCGGTCTACTATGGCGATGTCACCGCCGGAAGACGTTTTTTGCTGTCCGGTGTCGATCCGCCAAAAATGCAGTGGTCGTGTCTGCCGCTCAGCGAACGTGCAGAAGAGTATGTCGTCAATCTCACCAAGCTGCCCGATAATCCACTGGAACGATTACGGTTCTACGACGACTTCCTGCAAGACGCTGAATCGATGTTGGCGCGGGACGCCTACGACGAGTTCGCGATTGCACCTTACGATGCGGTCCGCCAACTGGGCCCGGAAATGAATCACGACCAATTGGTCAAGTGGATTCGCGATCCAGAGATGTCGACCGACCGCAAGCGGCTGTATCTGACCATGCTGGGCGTGTGCGGCACAGAGAAAGATCTGCCGTTCTTGGAAGAGATGTTGCGGAGCACTCAGAAGAGCACCCGCGGCGGCCTGGATGCGTTGATTGCCTGCTACCTGACGCTCGCCGGTGAGAAAGGTTTGCCGCTGATCAATGAACTGTTCCTGGCCAATTTGAAAGCTCCCTACGCCGACACGTACGCGGCCATCATGGCAGTTCGATTTCATGGCACCGAAGGTGACGTGATCCCCCGCAGCGCATTGCTGGAGTCCCTGCATCACGTGTTACAGCGAAAGGACCTGGCGGATCTGGTGATTCCCGATTTGGCGAGGTGGAGCGATTGGAGCCAAATCGATCAACTCAGCAAGTTGTTCATCGACGCAGATCCCGACAACAACTGGGTCCGCGTGCCGGTCGTCAATTACTTGCGCGCCTGCCCCTTGCCGGCA
>JBFJVZ010000058.1:0-24360 GCA_041623895.1 Pirellulaceae bacterium
TCGTAGGCCAGGACTTGTCCTGGCGATAAGGCGCCAGGACAAGTCCTGGCCTACCGATGATCCCACATCAATGATGAAATTGCTCTATTGGCAGGCAGCCGAATATGCTTGCGATCCGCATCGCTCAAGAGTTAAATATTAAGTGGCCAGTCTACTCTTTTGTTGACCCCTCCCCCTTCCCCGGCGCGAACCCTGCCGCGCTGGTTCTCACCCGAGCTTTCTTGCTGATGCGGTTTGTCGAACGCTTATTGTCACCGCGAATGCTCCGCTTGTTGGCCGTGCTGTTGGCAGCGAGTCCGGTCGCGTTGATCACAGCATGCGGATCGCCGGTAGCGAAGAAAATCGAGCAGCAGGAAAAGCCTCTGGAGACAATCCAGGCCGATGTGCTGACGGCGGGGCTGGTAACCTGGCCGACCATCGTCCGTAGCCAAGGCAGCCTGTATGCCGACGAGGAGTCCGTTGTGGGCGCCAAAGTGGCTGGCCGTGTTGCGGAAGTACATGTCGATCTTGGTGACGCGGTTAAAGCCGGCGATCCGATCGCGACTCTTGATCAACAAGAGTTTCGGCTTCAGGTAGCGCAGGCGGAAGCTCAATTGCAACAGGCCAGATCAGCAGTCGGATTGCGTGACGGTGATTCCGTTGACTCGCTCGTTCCTGAGAATGCGCCGCCCGTGCAAGAACAAAAAGCGCTGTGGGAGGACGCTAAAAACGTTCTGGCCCGCGCCGAAAGGCTTCTTCGACAAGATGCGATTGCGGAAGGCGAGTACGAACAAGCTGCCGCAGCCGAGCGGGTGGAGGAAGCGAGATATCGTTCGGCGATCAACAGCGTGCTGGAGAAGATTGCCTTGATTGGCGTGCGCCAAGCCGAGTTGTCGCTGGCGGGCCAGCGACTACAGGATGCCGTCATCACCGCACCATTGGATGGTTATGTTCAGCGGCGGCATGTCGCCATTGGCAGCTACTTATCTGCCGGCCAGCCGATTGCCGTCGTGGTTCGCAATCATCCGCTTCGTTTTCGCGGCACCGTTCCTGAAAGGCACGCGCAATCGCTGAAGGTAGGTCAGCAAGTCCGCTTGCGGATCGAATCGGTTCCCCAGCCCCTGACCGCCAAGATTTCTCGCGTGAGTCCGACACTGGATCAACGATCGCGTTCATTATTGTATGAGGCCGAGGTGGACAATCAGGACCATCAGTTGCGCACCGGATTGTTTGCGGAAGCGGAAGTTGTGATCGATCCAACCGCTCGTGCGCTTGTGATCCCAAAATCCGCGATTGTCGAATTTGCCGGGACGCAAAAGGTCTGGCGAATCGTTGATGGTGTTGCCGGTGAACAAGAGGTGCTGGTCGGTTCCCCACGGGATGGCGGCCGCGAAGTTTTGCAGGGACTTTCCCTTGGCGACATGATCCTGCTTCACGCTGCCAAGGGACGGATCGCGAAGATCGATCCGATCGAGCAGCAGCAGGCGGCCCGCCTGGAGGAAACAACGCAGCGCGACGGCGACAATAACCAACGTGAGGTAGTGGAACGCGAAATCGCGACCGGCCAACGCGGTTCCGAATCGTCTTAATTTCAGGGAGTCCGATCGTTGTACTGGCTTGCTGAAGTTTGTGTTAAACGCCCTGTCTTTGCACTGATGCTGATCACAGCGCTGGTGGTTGCCGGTATCGTTGCGTTTCCCTCTTTGGGCGTAGATCGATTTCCCAATATGGATCTGCCGCAGATCTACGTCAGTTCAATCTATGTCGGTGCTGCGGCCGAAGAAGTGGAGTCTGAAGTCAGCTCGGTCATCGAAGACGCGGTTGCCACGGTCGCCGGCATCGATGAATTGCGATCGATTTCGTGGGACGGCCGCTCGTTTGTCATCATCACGATCGAGCTTGATCGAGACATCGATGCGGCGATTGCCGACGTGCGAGACGCGGTGGCAGGCGTCGCCAGGCAATTGCCACCGGGGATCGATCCGCCGGTGGTGATGAAACGTGATTTGGATTCTTCGCCGATCATGACGCTGGCTGTGTCGGGCCCGCGATCGCCCCGCGAGTTGTTCGTGCTCGCCGATCGCTATGTCAAGAACGTGATCGAATCGTCTCGCGGCGTGGGTGAGGTGGAAATCGCGGGGGCCGCCGATCGCGCCGTCCAGGTCGAGATCGATGCGCGTCGCTTGGCCGCTCATCGACTCTCGATTCTGGAAGTCCGCGAGGCGCTTGTCCGTCAGAATGCGGAAGTTCCCGGAGGCCGCGTCGATGAGGGCAAGCGAGAGCGTGCGCTGCGGACGCTTGGACGCGTTGCCGATGCGAGCAATTTCTCCGACCTCGTCGTCTCAACCGTCGAAGGCACACCTGTCCGCTTGAGTGATCTCGGTACGGTCAGTGATAGCACCAAAGAGGTTCGCACGCTGGCCCGCTTGAATGGAAAGCCCGCCGTGGTCTTGCAGGTCCAACGACAATCGGGTGAAAACACGGTTGCGGTCATTGACGGCATCAAAGAACGTTTGCCGCGCTGTGATGGTCTGCTTCCCGATGACGTGAGCGTGTCAGTGATTCAGGACCAATCGCGGTACATCCGTGAGGCGCTACACGAAATCGAGCGGCATTTGATCACCGGCAGCATTCTGGCTTGTTTGACCGTGTTGCTGTTCATGAGATCCTGGCGGTCGACCGTGATTGCCGCGGTTGCCATACCCGCCTCGATCATTGCCAGTTTTGCCTTCATGCGGTGGTTTGGCTTTACCTTGAACAACGTCACGATGCTGGCACTGGTGCTGATGGTGGGCGTGGTGATCGACGATGCCATTGTCGTGCTGGAAAACGTATTTCATTGCATCGAAGAAAAAGGCATGGACCCGACTGAAGCGGCAGTTGTGGGTACCAGGGAGATTGGATTGGCGGTCTTGGCGACCACGATTTCGTTGGTCATCGTGTTCTTGCCCGTATCGTTTTTGTCCAGTGTGACCGGACGGATGCTGTTTCAGTTTGGTGTCACCGCGACGGTGGCCATTTTGATTTCCATGCTGATCAGTTTCTCTCTGACACCGATGATGTGCAGCAAGCTGCTACGCAGTGGCAACAACGGGGTCGACGCATCACCAAAATCACGGCGCGGGTTCTACCGATGGATCGAACAGGCATATCTGTGGATGTTGGAAAAATCGCTGCGGTTTCGTTGGTTCGTGCTCGCCATCGTCGTGGTGGTGATTGCGTCGAACATTCCTCTGATTCAATTGGTTCCTCGCGATTACGTCCCGCTAAATGTGGACGAATCGGAGTTCGAGGTGCGAGCCGAAGCGCGGCAAGGCGCGAACATGCGGGCGATGAGGGAGACGATCGATCGCGTCGAAGGAATCTTGAAAAACGTCGAAGGCGTCACGACGGTGTTGACGACAGTTGGCACGCGCAGCAGCGGAGATATCAACCGTGCCGGCATGTTTGTTCGTCTTCAAGACAGCCGCGAGCGGACGTTCTCGTTGTCTCGTTTATTCAACGGCTTGATTCAGGGTGATCCGGGCGCGGCCTTTCGCGGTAATTTCAGCCAGCGAGAAAAGATGGCCGAAATCCGCGCGAAGCTGAAAAGTGTTGCTGACTTGCGGCTTTCGGTCCGCAATCTGACTTCACTCCGGCAAGGCGCCCCCGTCGATATCGATTTTGCGATTACCGGCCCCGACGCAGATCGATTGCTGCAATTCAGCACCGAGCTGCGCGAAAAAGCCGAAAACATTCCCGGCCTGGTCGACGTTTACTCCACGTTGCAAATTGATAATCCAGAATTGCTAGTCACCATCGACCGGGAACGGGCGGCCACCTTGGGTGTGGAAGTGCGTGAGATTGCGGACACCTTGCGCGTCGCCGTCGGTGGTGATGATCGGGTCTCACGGTACCTGGACCGTTCGGCCGGCGATGCTTATGACGTTGAATTGAGATTGGTGAACATTGATCGCGGTGATGTTGCATCGATTTCGCAGTTGTATGTCCGCACCAATCCTGCGTTGCCCTCGGTGGTCGACCAGATCCAAAATCCGATTTTCGACGACGACGTCGCTCGGCCTGCCTTGACACGAATCGATAACGTGGTTGATTTCGACTTCAATACGGCGGCCTCACGCATCGACCGCTTAAGCCGCCAACGGATGGTTGCGGTGCGCGCCAATGTTGCCGACGGCTATGCGCTGGCCGATCGCATTGACGCGCTCAAACAAGCGGCCGAGGAAATTGGTATCCCGCTGGGATTCGGCGTCGAAGTCTTGGGCGGCGGCCGTGAGCTGGAACGAACGATCGCGGACTTTGGCTGGACTTTTCTATTGTCATTCGTGTTCATGTACATCGTACTGGCCGCACAGTACGAAAACATGGTTTACCCAATCATCATCTTGTTGTCATTGCCACTGGCGATCCCATTTGGCTTGATCAGCCTTTACTGGGGCGGCGAAACACTTAATCTCTATTCCGCCTTGGGAATTCTGGTTCTGTTTGGCGTGGTCAAGAAGGCAGCGATTTTGCAGGTTGACCACACCAACGTGTTACGACGCCAGGGGCTTGCCCGGCATGAAGCGATCATGCAGGCCAACCGTGATCGCTTGCGGCCAATTCTGATGACAACGCTGTCTTTTGTTGCCGGACTGCTGCCGTTGTTGATCGCCACAGGCCCGGGCGCAGAGGAACGCCGCTCAATTGCCGTCCTGGCCGCGGGCGGGCAGACCTTGTCGTTGTTGCTGACGTTGCTGGCGATTCCCGTGCTGTACACATTTCTGGATGATCTTGGTCGTCTGCCCAGTCTGATCACACGCCGCAGTCGGATGACGCCGGCCAGTACAGATTTGATCGAAGACGAAGCTGTGACATCTCCGCTGGCTTGACAAGTAGTGATTTTCTCACGCCGGGTACCCTTCCAACTTGCTGCCGCTCGCGTGATGCATGTTGCAACGGTTACGATTGTTTCATGCCTCAGAATCTCACTCCCGCTGGCGAGGAACTTCGCGCGCTGTTGGGCGGCTTGCTGCTCACCCGTCATGTGTCACAGGCTTTGGAGTGCTGTGATGCGGACGATGACAGTCAGGATGCGCTGGCTCGGATGCAACAGCGTGGCTTCACCGTGTTGGGTGTCAGCGACCAGGGCCATGTCGTCGGCTCGCTAGACCGCCAAAGTTTGCGGCCGGGCCTGTGTATCGATCAGGCGGAACCGGTGGCCGAGGAACACGTGATCGGCGGCGATGAACCGTTGCTGGAACTGCTGAGACGGTTGCAAACTCGGCACTGGCTGTTTGCGCGACACGGAAAGGAGATCAGTGGCTTCGTTTCCCGTAGCGATCTGCAACGCGCGCCGGTCCGCATGCTGCTGTTTGGCTTGATCTCGTTATTCGAAATGCTGCTGCTGGATTTGGTGCAACACTACTATTCCGATGCGGGCATCGCCAAGACACTGAACGTCAACCGCTTGCGGCAAGCTCAGCGTCTGCATGCAGAGCGTGAGCATCGTGGTGAGGAATTGAAGTTGGCTGATTGTCTGCAAATCGCCGACAAGCGGGACTTGCTGCTCGCTGCCCCCGGCTGCTCGCGCCGACTCGGCTTCGATTCCAACAAGGCGGCGAATCGCTTCTTTGTACAAGTGGAACAGTTGCGGGACCGCCTGGTTCACGCCAATGACCTGATCGCCGGCAGCAGCTGGGAGGAGGTGCTAACCACCACCATTCAGTTGGCCGACTTTCTGTCTCGCCACACCCAGCCGCAATCAGACTGAGGGGCGCAAGCTGCATTCGGAAGATTCCGCTGGTTCCTTGGGCGCTGGGAAGTCTTCCGCTACGAAAGACACCCTACTGGCTTCAACTCCTTCGTGATTACGAAATTCTTCCCATTTTCAATCCTGGGAAAATGTTTGCTTTTGGTCAATCAGCAATCGCTATGATGGACCGTAGGCTGTTGTTTGTCCCCGCTCATATCCAGGAGATTTGTCATGTCACCAAACACTCGACGCGGTTTTTTGCAAGACGTCGGTCGTGGCATGTTAGCGGCCGGCTTGGGTACTTCGCTGGCCAATGATCTGGGTTTCTGCACCGCCTTTGCTGAGGAAGGCTCCGCGTCGATTCGGTTGGGCGAGTACGAAAGTCTTGTGGAACTGATGCGGAACACACCGGCCGAGAAGCTGCAAGTTGTGCTGGTCAAGAAGATTCTCAAAGGGGAGGCCGGCCTTCAGCAACTCGTTGGGGCAGGCGCGCTGGCGAATGCTGTCACATTTGGTGGATGTGACTACGTTGGCTTTCACACCGCCATGGCGATGCTTCCTTCATTGAACATGAGTGGCGAACTGGATGCGGCCCGCCAACCGCTGCCTGTGTTAAAGGTCTTGTACCGCAATGCACAGCAGATTCAGGATGTGGGCGGTGCTTCAAAAACAACTTTGTATGCGCTGGACGCGCTGGAAGCCGCCGAACACGCCAACGGGGACCTCGGTCAGCAGATCCGCAATGCCTGTCGCAAAGTGAATGTTGACTTGGGCGAAAGCCTGTTGGCAACCGTCGGTGATTCTCCGCTAGATGCTTTCAATGCGCTGCAGCCGGCGATGCAAGATGATTTGAATGTTCATCGATATGTGTTTGCGCATCGCACCTATGGGCTTGTCGGTTTGTTGGGTAAGGAATATGCGTATTCGTTGCTGCGACAGTGCGTGCGGTTCTGTGCCAACCATGAACAGGCGCGGATCACACGTAAGAATCCGCCCTCGCCGATTCGAGCGTTGGTGCCGAAATTGCTCGATCAATACAAGCTTGCCGGAAAGCAACTGGGCAAGCGAGATCCCGGAGATGCTTTTGTTGATCAGTTGAGTCAAACGATCTATCAAGGTCCGCGCGAACAGGCGGCCGAGGCCGTTGCGGCGGCGCTTGCCGAAGGCATCGATCCCGAGGTGATCGGCGAAGCGATCTCGTTGGGGTCAAATCTGTATGTGCTGCGACAGGGGCCTGATAAATGGCGTACGCATGGTGATTCGGCGGGCGTTCATTCTTCGGATGCGACCAACGCCTGGCGGAATATGGCCCGCATTGCCGAGCCCCGGCATGCCATTTCCGGGTTGATCGTCGCTGCCTACCACGCGGGTGTTCAGTCGGCTCCCTTCCAAACGCCGTCATATCCGACCGACGAACATCGCGCGTTGGTGAGAGTTACTGGCGCAGCGGAGCTGCTGGCGGAAACCGAAGATGCGATTCGCAACAACGACCAGGGACGCGCCACGGCCGCCATTCAGATTTACGGTGAGCAAGGCTATGAAGTCGAGCCGGTGTTCGAATTGATGCTGAAGTATGCGGTCAGCGAGGATGGTCGCCTGCACGGTGAAAAGTACTATCAAACCGTGCGGGAAGAGTACCAAACGATCCGTCCGGCTTTCCGCTGGCGTCAAATCGTGGGGCTGGCGCGGGTGACGACCAGCGCTTACGGTTACAACCGCGAAGACGAACAGGGATTCCGCGCAGCCGGCTACGAAGAAGCCTGCAAACTGCTGGGCGTCCAAGCCTGAGACGCCGCGGCGGGTCAGACAATTTCATGATGGATGTGGGATCATCGGTAGGCCAGGACTTGTCCTGGCACCTGATTGCGAGGACAGGTCCTGGCCTACGAGATATCGGAAAATGTGCTAACTAGCTCAGATTTTATGCAGCCGAAGTCGAACGACGTGGGCAGACTTCCAATCGGCGTGCAGCGGAACGCTTGCGAATTTTGCCGCGACATGCAGGATCAAGTCAGGCAGCTACAACGCCAACAGTAGGCGACTTGGTGCTTCCAGATACCCGATCACGTCATTTAAGAATCTTGCCGCGGTGGCTCCGTCGACCAGGCGATGGTCGTAGGAAATGCTCAACGGCATCATCAACCGCGGTTGAATCGTATCATCCGGCATCACGACCGGTAGCTTTCGGCTGCGGCCGACCAACAAGATCGCGACTTCGGGAATGTTGATGATTGGCGTGGAATACTGCCCGCCGATGGCACCCAGGTTACTGATCGTAAACGTGCCGCCGCGAAGATCACTGATCGCAAAGTGGCCTCCACGAACTTTGCCCGCCATCGCGGCCAGTGCGCGTGTGATTTGTGGAACGCCCAGCTGATCCGCATTTTGCATCACGGGCACGACCAATCCGCGATCGGTATCGACCGCAATTCCCACATTGACGTAATCCTTATAGATCACTTGTTCGTTTTCCGAATCAATCACCGCGTTGATCGTCGGATGATGCTTCAGTGCCGTCGCGACTGCTTTGATCAAAAAGGGCATCGTGGTCAGCTTCAGTCCTTGCGCAGCATAATCTTCCTTGCTGGACTTCCGCAGACACTCCAAATCAGTGATGTCGGCATCATCAAAGTTGGTCACGCGAGGAACGCTGGACCAGCTGGCGTGCATCTGGGCAGCGATCGTCTTGCGAATCTTGCTCATCCGTTCGACACGAATGGGACCGTAATCGTCATGGTCAGCGGTACCTGGCAAGGGAGCAGGGGCCGCGGCTGGTTTGGGAGGCGGAGCCGCTGCCGTCTCGGTGCTGGAAGCTGTTCGCGCCTGACTTGCCGATCGGACCACTCCTAACACGTCTTCACGCGTGATTCGACCACCCTCTCCGGTGCCCGTGACCGCACTGAGATCAACGCCAACTTCTCGGGCAAACCGCCGAATGGCTGGCCCAGCCGGAATCACACTGGCCCCCGATGGGGTCGGGGTGGCGGCAGAAGCTGCGGGCGTCGGGGGCGTTGGTGTGGGCGCTGCTGAGGCGGCGGGCGTTTGCGATACTGGTTGCGGTGCTGCCGACGGTTCCGGCTCGGCGGCAGCTTTGGCGGGCGGCGGTGCGGCAGCCTCCGGCGGTGCAGCAGCCTGCGGCGGTGCAGCAGCCTGCGGCGGCGTGGGGGCAGCCGGAGGTTCTGGCGTGGCGGCGCCCGCGGCTGCTTCGACTTCGATCAGCACGCCGCCAATCGGTACGGTCTCGCCTTCACTGACATTGATCTTGGTGATCTTGCCGGCGACAGATGAGGGCACTGGCACGCTGGCCTTGTCGGTTTCCATTTCGATGATGTCTTGGCCTTCGCTGATCACATCGCCCACGGAAACAAAGATTTCCAGCACGTCTCCGGATTCGATGCCGTCACCGAGTTCGGGGAGTTTAACTTCAGTTGCCATAATCGCTTGCTTGTTAGTCTCGGGTCAGGGCGTGGCTGGAAGCCGCGCCAACGATGTGGTTAGGCACGGCCCCAAGCCGTGCCGACGCGGATTTCATGTGAAGTACGGATTCGGTTTTTCGGCATCGAAGCCCAGATGTTTGATTGCATCGGAGACTTCTTTGGGCGTGACCACGGCCGCTTTGGATAGCTGGCTCAGGGCGGCAATGGTGATCGACTCTGCATCAACTTCAAAGTGCCGGCGAAGCTCCTCGCGAGTCTCGCTGCGGCCCATCCCGTCGGTGCCAAGGACAAAGTAATCGCCAGGAATCCAAGGCGTCAATTGCTCGCCAAGTGCACGTACGTAATCGCTTGCTGAAATAAACGGTCCCTCGACACCTTCCAGCGTTTCTTCCAAGTAGCTTTTTCGCGGCGTCTCGGTCGGATGCAACATATTCCAACGCTGGCAATCCCCGGCCTCACGGCGAAGCTGCGTATAACTGGTCACGCTCCAAACATCACTGGCGATGTTGTATTCTTCAGCCAACAATTCTTGGGCTCGCAAGGCACAATTCAAAATCGCGCCGCTGCCGAACAATTGAACCCGGGCACGCGCGTTCTGAACGTCGCGACTGCGGAATTTATACATGCCTTTGACGATGCCGTCTTCGCATCCTTCCGGCATCTCTGGGTGATTGTAAGGTTCATTCTCGCTCATCATGTAGTAGATGCACTCTTCGCCTTCCTGGTACATCCGCTTAAGGCCTTCCATGATGATCACGACAACTTCGTACGCATACGCGGGATCATAAGCCCGGACGGTTGGGTAAGCGATTGCGGTCAGCAAGCTGTGGCCGTCCTGGTGCTGCAGCCCTTCACCGTTCAGCGTGGTTCGGCCAGCGGTGCCGCCGATCAGGAATCCTTTGGCTCGCATGTCGGCTGCGGCCCAAATCAGATCACCGACACGCTGAAAACCAAACATGCTGTAGTAAATGTAAAACGGAATCATATTGATCCCGTGCAGGCTGTAGGCGGTGCCTGCGGCGTTAAAGGAACTCATCGATCCGGCCTCGGTAATCCCTTCTTCTAGAATCTGGCCGTCCTGCGCTTCCTTGTAGTAAGTGATCTGTTCGGAATCGACCGGTTCGTAAAGCTGGCCGGCGTGGGCATAGATTCCGAACTGGCGAAACATGCCTTCCATTCCAAATGTCCGCGATTCATCGGGCACAATCGGGACCATGTATTTGCCGACCTTTTTGTCACGACAAAGAGCGGTCAAGGTTTGCACGACAGCAAAGGTGGTGCTGATTTCTTTGTTCTCCAGCTTCTTGATCACCTTGCGGTATTCGTCCAGCGTCGGCACCTCCAGTTTCGGATGCTCGGTGGGTCGGCTGGGAACGGGGCCGCCAAGCGAACCGCGGCGCTCGCGAATGTATTTGATTTCCTGGCTGTTTTCCGGCGGACGATAAAACGGCGCCTTGCCGACTTCCTCGTCACTGATCGGAATGCCAAATCGAGTCCTGAACTCCAGCAACTCGTCCTCGTTCATCTTCTTTTGGTTGTGAGCAATGTTGCGGCCTTCACCGGCTTCACCCAGCCCGTATCCCTTGACGGTTTTTGCCAAGATCACGGTCGGGCGGCCGTTCTTTAGCTCCGTCGCCATCTTGTAGGTTGCATAAACCTTTTCGGGATCGTGACCACCGCGGCGCATTTTCTCCAACCGCTCGTCACTGTAGTTTTCGACCAACTTCAGCAATTCCGGATACTTGCCAAAGAAATGCTCGCGTATGTAACTGCCCGGCATGCCGGTGTATTTCTGATATTGGCCGTCAACCACTTCGTTCATCCGTTTGACCAACAGGCCGCTGGTGTCTTTGGCCAACAGGTGATCCCAATCGTCGCCCCAAATCACCTTGATCACGTTCCAGCCGGCACCGCGAAAGATTGACTCCAATTCTTGAATGATCTTGCCGTTACCGCGAACCGGTCCGTCCAATCGTTGCAAGTTGCAGTTGATGACAAAGATCAGGTTTTCCAGTTTTTCGCGGGCGGCCAGACCGATGGCGCCAAGCGTTTCCGGTTCGTCGCATTCGCCGTCGCCAAGGAACGCCCAAACGCGTTGATCCGATGTGTCTTTCAGACCACGGTCCTTCAAGTATTCATTGAAGCGAGCCTGATAGATCGCTGTAATGGGACCGATTCCCATCGACACGGTGGGGTACTCCCAAAAGTCCGGCATCAGCCAGGGGTGCGGATAGCTGGACAGCCCGGGCACGGGTCGCAATTCGCGGCGAAAATTTTCCAGGTTCTGTTCGGACAATCGGCCTTCCAGAAATGCGCGGCTGTACATCCCCGGTGACGCGTGACCCTGGAAAAAAATTGCATCGCCCGAGTAGCCGTCTTCGCCTCGGCCGCGGAAGAAATGGTTGTAGCCGATCTCGTACAACGTCGCGCTGGAAGCAAAGGTGCTGATGTGGCCACCCACTCCGCCAGCCCGTTTGTTGGCGCGGACCACCATCGCCATCGCGTTCCAGCGAACGATTGACTTGATGCGGCGTTCTAATTCCCGGTTTCCTGGAAACGCTGGTTGGTCGCCCACCGGAATCGAGTTCACATAAGGCGTGCTGACGTCTTCGGCGGATTGAATCCCGTCCTCGGCGGCTCGGTCACGCAACTGGTCAATCAAGAACCGAACTCGCTCCGGACCTTTACTCTTGAGCACATAGTCAAGCGACGACAGCCACTCCTCAGTCTCCGCGGGGTCGACATCGATATCGGCCGCCTGCGGGGCCAGTTCACCTAGATGTTTCTTTACTTCGGCCTGGGCGACCGCTTTGGATTCCGACATAGTTTGTGTTCCCTTAGGAGGATCCACCGCGAGAATAGATCGTCAATATTTGACGGCTCGGCTCCCAACCAGATCGATGGATGCCAACTCTGATCGCTGCCTCTTTGGCGCTTTTACGGTAGTTTTGAGCTTCCTTAAGCGTAGCCGGGTTCTAGCAAACCCGGCAAGAGAGAGCCCCCAACGGCAGAACAGGCTCCCTAAGCAGCAATCGTTGGGAAAAACGATGGTGTTCATCTGTGCGCATTTTTGTCCGTGGGCTTAACAAGATCGATGGATTCTCACATAAGCATGCTTTCGCAGAACTTTCCCTCTCTGTTTACTAGCAATCGATTTCTGGGGCGGTTTCATCCGCATCGGATCACCATCAGGAGCAAATCGTGAACGACCAAGACAAGAATCAAGCCATCGTTGCAGAGCTAATCAAGTCCTATTGGATGGAGCTGGAAACGGTCATCAACTACTTGGCCAATAGCATCAATCTGGATGGCGTGAGGGCGGAGGAGATTAAGAAATCCTTGGCGGCAGACGTTACCGAAGAAATGATGCACGCAACCCAGCTGGGCAATCGTATCAAAACCATCAATGGCTCGATTCCCGGCAGTCAGCAGTTCGTTGCTGTCCAATCCACCCTGCAACCGCCAGCCGACAGCACCGATGTGGTGACTGTGATCAAAGGCGTGATCGACGCGGAAGAAGCCGCGATCGCACAGTACGAAAGAATCATTCGTCTGTGCGATGGCTACGATTTCGTCAGCCAAGATCTATGCATCACGTTGTTGGCTGATGAACAGCAGCACCGAAGAGAGTTCGTCGGATTCTTGAAAGAATACGAGGGAAACTAATTGGATACATAGGAAGTCGGTTTGATCCAGGCAGATCAACTTGCCAAGACTTACGGGTACGCCGGGCATTCGATTCCCGCGGTGTCAGATGTCACGTTGTCGGTCCAACCGGGCGAACGAGTTGCGATCGTTGGCAAGAGTGGTTCGGGGAAATCAACGCTGCTGAACTTGTTAGCTGGCTTGGACCGGCCAACATCGGGAACGCTTACTGTTGGCGGCCAAAGATTGGACCAAATGGGTCGCAACGAAATGGCCCGCTATCGTTGCCGGCATGTCGGGCTGGTCTTTCAATCATTTCAGCTGTTGCCCCAGTCCAGTGCACAGAAAAACGTTGAATTGCCGTTAATCCTGGCTGGCATGTCACAGCGTGAACGTCAGCAGCAGTCGCGGCAGTGGCTCGAGCGAGTTGGTTTGGGGAATCGCAGCGAGCACTTGCCGTATGCGTTGTCCGGTGGCGAGCAACAGCGGGTCGCAATCGCGCGCGCCTTGGTGCATCAACCTCCGTTGCTGTTAGCGGACGAACCAACCGGCAACCTCGATTCGGCAACGGCGCGGCAAATCGAACAACTGATAATGGAGTTGTGCGCAGAAACGGCAGCGACTTTCTTCCTAGTCACGCACGACGAGCAGTTGGCAGCACGCTGCAGCACGCGTCGCTTCCGCATGACCGATGGTTCGCTGGCGGAGTGGTGATGATGCGAATTCTTGACATTTTCGCCATGGCGCTTGGCAATCTCTGGCAGCGAAAACTGCGCACCTGCTTGAACTTATTGGGCATCGTGATCGGTTGCACGGTGTTGCTGCTGACGGCGGCGGCGGCCAGCGGTGTTGGCAAAGCGATCCACGTGCTGTTCGACGCTTCCGAATTCGCCAAAGAAATCCGCGTCTCGCCCGATTACTATTCTTCGCTTCCCGATCCTCCCCCGGGCACGATTGTCGTGGAAGGTGAAATGAGCGACGAGCGACGGGAAAGGATTCGCGAAGTTCTGGTCAATCAATGGAAAATGGAGCAAAGCGGCGTACAAGATTGGCAGATCTCGCTGGCAGAAATCGAGGAACTCAAACAAGTGCCGCATGTTGTTCGAGTTGTTCCCAATGGGTTCCTTGATGCTCGCTTGAATAACCCGCAAGACAATACCGAGATGGAAATCAGTCTCGCTGGTGTCGACGCGGCCAGCCGAGTCATCACCGAACGCGTCATCGCCGGTTCCATGCTGGACGAGAATGCCCGCGATCAGGTTTTGGTGAGCGAAGTCTTGGCGTATCAACTTGGTTTCAGAAGCGATAGCGAATTGCATGAACTTGTCGGCCGCGAGCTGACGATCACTTATCAGGTGGGCGGCCAGAAATACTCGCGGATCTACGAGAACCTGAAATTTCTGTCACAGCAGGATGGTCCGTCGCTTGCCGATCAAGCAGCCTTTGCCGTGACGTTTTCGCAACTGCTGGACGATCTGGATAAGACATCGCTAACCGAAGAGCAAAAAGAAATGATCCGTCGGGTCACCCAGCCCGACCGCGGCAACAACGGTGCCCCAGCACAGAAAGATGAGCCGGCGATCGAAGTCCAGCGCACGTTCCAAGTCTGCGGCATCGTCAACAGTGACCAAAATCACCAGACCATTTCGGACATGTTCCTGATGTGGTTTCACGGATCGCATGGCGACCTCTTGCTGCACCACGAAGTTGCTGTCGAAATGCAATCGCAGATTCCCGAGCGCAAGGATGACTACTACAACGTCGCTGTGATCGTTGATAGCTCGCGAAATCTAAAGTCGGTCACAGAGGATCTCAAGGCCAAAGGCTTGGATGTCGACTCGGCGCTGATGATCCTTGATAATCTCCAACGCGGTATCGAGCGCAGTCGCTGGTACGTGTTGTCGATCGCGGCCGCTATTCTGTTGGCATCAGCTCTGGGCATCTCCAACACCTTGGTGATTTCGGTTTTGCAGCGGACGCCGGAATTCGGCATCTTGAAGGCCGTTGGCGCCCGCGACCGCGACCTGCTGTTGTTGATGCTCTGCGAGGGAGCGTTGTTGGGAGTGATCGGCGCGACGTTGGCCGTGGCGGTCAGTTGGCTATCAGCGAAAGTCGGCCAAACATTCCTGGCTCGCCACCTAAGCGGTCAGAACGTTGCTGACTTGTCAGGCCAACTATTGCAGTTTCAGCTTTGGGCCGTGATGGCAATCTATGGGGTCGCCGTGGTGATCTGCGTTGCAGCCAGTCTGTTGCCGGCCTGGCGGGCCGCAAGACTAGATCCGGTGGTGGCAATGCGACGCGACTAGAGCTTTTTCAATTATCTCGTAGGCCAGGACTTGTCCTGGCCAGAAGGCGCCAGAACAAGTCCTGGCCTACCGATGATCCCACACCAATGATGAAATTGCTCAAATGCCGTCGACCACTTCTCAGGTGTATTGACGTGATTCCCTCGGTCACCTCCATCGTTATCAGGACGCATCGCCGCCATCGATGGGTCGGCGCGGCGGATCGATTGGCTGCGAACGATTCACGAGTTCGTGATGGAGCTCTTTTCTATCAATCGGTCTCCCGTTCCACCGCCCGCTTGACCCACGCTACTGGAAGCACCACTCGCTGAAAATCGAGTGAACGAATTTACGCGATGACTTCGCAGCCCATCCATGGTTGCAACACTTTGGGGATCCCGATGCTGCCGTCGGCGCGCTGATGATTTTCCAAGATCGCGATCATCGCGCGGCCCGTGGCGATCGCGGTGCCGTTTAACGTATGAACGAACTCCGTTCCTTTCTTTCCCGCGGTCTTGTAGCGGACGTTCAGTCGTCGCGCCTGATAGTCGGTGCAGTTGCTGGTGCTGGTGACTTCACCCCACGCACCCTGCTCACCACGCCCCGGCATCCAGGCTTCCAGGTCATATTTGCGGTATGCCGGTCCACCGAGATCGCCGCTGGCCGTATCGATCACGCGGTAGGGGACTTCCAGCTGGTCAAAGATCTCGCATTCCAGCTGTCGCATTTCTTCATGAATCGCGTCGCTTTGCTGGGGCGTCGTGAAGGCAAACATTTCGACTTTGGTGAACTGATGCACGCGGTACAGTCCCTTGGAAGCCCGGCCGGCGGCACCAGCCTCGGTGCGAAAGCAGTGGCTTAGTCCGCAAAGTCTGATTGGTAATTCTTCGTCGCTGACGGTTTGGCCGGCCATCATGCCACCGAGCGTAATCTCTGCCGTGGCGACCAGGTTCAACTCGGTGTTTTCGATGCTGTAGATCTGTGTTTCAGGTCCTCGCGGATTAAAGCCGGTGCCCTGCAGCACGCTGGTCAACGCCAAATCGGGAGTGGCAACCGCCGTAAAACCTCGCTCCGCCAGAAATCCGACGGCAAACTGCTGGAGCGCCAAGTCCAGACGCACGGCCGCATTACGAAGAAAATAAAAGCCGGCACCGGCAACGCGGGCGCCGCCTTCAAAGTCAAACAGATCGTGCTTTTCCCCCAGTGCCAGATGATCAACAGCTTGAAAATCAAATTCGGGTTTGGCCGTTTTCCCGAACGACAACTCGGTGGCGTCATCCTCGCCACCGGTTGGCACATCGGGATGCGTCAGGTTAGGAATTACCGTCTGCAGTTCCGTGATTTCCTGATCAAGTTGATCGTGTTGTTGCTGCGTTGTCTCTTTCTGCTCGCGCAGCTGGCGGCCCTTGGCGATCAATTCTTGCCGCTCCGCGTCATCCTTCGCTTTGGGAATCAGTTTGCTGGTTGCATTGGCTTGCTGGTTCAAGTCTTGAGCCAGCTTAAGTTTTTCCAAACGCTGAGCCTCCAGCGCGACGATCCGATCGACGTCGCAATCCACGCCGCGTCGTTGGCAATTCTCTTTGATAAGATCCGGATTCTGAACGATGTATTTTCTATCGAGCATGGCGGTTGCGGTGCTTTTCAGGATTTAAGTTTGCCGATTTCTTCCCACAGGATTGCTGACGCCTGAATGCCGCGGTGATAGTCGGCGACGCGGAACTTTTCGTTGGGACTATGGGCGTTGTCGTCTGATAGTCCCCAACCCAGCAGCAAGCAGTCACAGTTCAGCACTTCCTGAAAACGCGTGACGATGGGGATCGAGCCACCTTCGCGGATCAAAACCGGTTCGACTCCAAACGCGCGATCGATCGCGGTCTTGGCCGCCTGCATGAATCGACTGCTTGTATCCGCCAACATGCCCGTCGCGCCGTGACCAGGCGTTAAGTTCCAGCGGACGCCAGGCGGCGCGTGAGCATCGAGATGCTTTTCAATCAATTTGCCCACCGTCTTTGGTTCTTGATCCGGGACCAGCCGGCAACTGAACTTGGCCGATGCGGTTGCCGGGATAATCGTTTTGACGCCTTCCCCTTGATGGCCACTGGACAATCCGTTGATATCGAACGTAGGACGAGCCCACCGCCGTTCATCGGTCGTAAAACCTGCTTCGCCAAACAGCTCATCCACGCCGACCGATTTTGCGAACGATGAGTCATCCTGCGGAAGTTGGCACCAGGCGGCTCGCTCCTGTTGATTCAACTCGCGCACCGCATCATAAAAACCATCGACTGCGATGCGGCCGTTATCATCAACCATTGACGACAGCAGGCGACAAATTGCGACCGCCGGGTTCATCACGGCTCCGCCGAACGAACCGCTGTGAAGATCCTGGCTCGGTCCATCGACTTTTAACTCGAACGTCGCGATGCCTCGCAGCCCGTAAGTGATTGCGGGCTGGCCATCGGCATACTGGCTGCTGTCGCTGATCACGACACAGTCACAGGCCAAACGTTCGGCAAGGCTGGGTAGCATTCTTTCCAGATTCGCGCTGCCGACTTCCTCCTCGCCCTCGATCAAAAACTTGATTTGCAGCGGCAAAGTATTTCCCGTGGCCAGCCAGTCACAAACACTTTGCACGTGCGTCAGCAATTGGCCTTTGTCGTCGGTAGCACCCCGCGCATACAAATTTCCCTCGCGGACTGTCGGCTCGAAGGGACCATTGACCCATTGCTCAATCGGTTCCACCGGCTGCACGTCGTAGTGTCCATACACGACGATTACGGGAGCCCCCGATATTGGCTGCGTTTCCGCCAGCACCATCGGGTGACCGTCGGTTTCGATCATCTCCACCGTCAAGCCGGCGGCGGTGAACTTGTCCACCAACCACTCGGCAGCACGACGAACATCCGCCGCTCGGGATGTGTCGCTGCTGATGCTGGGAATTTGTAACCATTGCACCAACTCTTCCAAATGGCGGTCGGCGGCGGCATCAAGTACGTCGGAAAGTCCAGGAGGGGACATGAAATGGTTATTGAAGCGGGGGCAAGGAAGTGGAAAATGACAATATGGGCTCGATCAGCATCGGTCATGGACCTGCCCGACCGCGTCAAGCGGGCAACAAAGCCTGTTTTCGTCGACTTTTGTGGTGCAGGCGGGCGTCCGTCGGCGCTACAATATATCGACATTGTCGGCGGGGAGAATGACGATCACCCCAAATCCGGCCCCTGCTCAAGCAAACATTTACCAACCCTAAGCACATGGAACACGTTTCCTGAGACACAAGCTAATCCGACCGCAAGGAGCATGACCAAGCATGGCAGATCAGCGAACGATGGTGGCTGTACCAGAAGTCGAAACTGAAACTGAAAAGCGCAAGAAACCAAAGAAGCAACCACGATACAACGTCATTCTTTGGGACGACTCGGACCACAGTTACGATTACGTCATTCACATGATGAAGCAACTGTTTCGCTACCCGATCGAAAAAGGTTTTCGAATCGCTAAGGAGGTTGATTCGGGCGGCCGCGCCATTTGTCTGACCACCACCATGGAACACGCGGAACTGAAACGCGACCAGATACATTCTTTTGGCAAGGATGAATTAATTCCACGCTGCAAGGGCAGCATGTCGGCAACGATCGAGCCCGCCTGTGATTAGTCGGACACTCAATGGGCGCTAAACTTCGCGTTGCCACGCTGGGCTGTAAAGTCAATCAGTACGAAACCGAATTGGTTCGACAAGGTCTGCAGCGGATCGGCTATTCCGATTGTGGCGAACAAGACGCCGCCGATGTTTGTATCGTCAACACCTGTACGGTCACGAACGAAGGGGACGCGAAAAGCCGGCAGCTGGTGCGACGACTGGCACGGGAAAACCCGGATGCCCGGATCGTCGTGATGGGTTGTTACGCAACACGGGCGCCGCAGGAAGTGGCCAAATTGCCAGGCGTCACCGAAGTCGTCACTGACAAACGTGAATTGCCCGATTTGATGTCTCGCTTCGGCGTGATTGACGTGCCCACCGGCCTGAGTGGTTTCTCGGGCAGGCAGCGAGCTTATGTCAAAGTCCAAGACGGTTGCATGCTGCGCTGCAGCTATTGCATCATCCCTCACGTGCGACCGCAGCTGTCATCGCGTCCGCTCCAGCAGATTGTCGAGGAAGTCGCGCGGCTGGTAGAAGCCGGTCATCGCGAAGTTGTCCTGACCGGGATCCATCTGGGGCATTACGGAGTTGATTGGAATCGTCATCAACCGAAACAGCATTGGATTCGGCTGGCTCATCTGCTCCGCGACCTGTGCCGGATTTCCGACGATTTCCGGATTCGGCTTAGCAGCATCGAAGCCACCGAGGTGACGCGCGAACTGATTGACACGATGGCTGAATTCAGCAACCAAATTGTTCCGCATTTGCATCTCTGTTTGCAGAGCGGCAGCGATTCGGTTTTGCGTCGCATGCGACGTCGCTGGGGTACACGAATGTTTCTGGATCGCTGTCAATTGCTCCGTGAGTCGCTTGACGATCCAGCAATCACGACTGATGTGATTGTCGGATTCCCCGGTGAGACGGAAACGGAATTTCGGCAAACGCTGGAGACCTGTACGGCAGCTGGGTTCTCAAAGATCCACGCATTTCCATTCAGCCCGCGCCGCGGTACCCCTGCCGCGGACATGCCCGATCAAGTGCCCAAGTCGCTACGAGCTGAACGTGTGAAGCAACTCGGTGAGTTGGAGTCGTCACTTCGCGCAAACTACTTTGCTTCGCTAATCGGCCGTCGGCTGCAGCTCTTGGTCGAATCGGAACAACGGATCACATCGATCGGGCAGGTCGGCGACGAGCGGGTCTTTTCTGGAACCACCTGCCGCTACGCCCCGGCGGCAATGGCAGCGGACAACAAAGACATTGCTGTTGGTGCCCTGGTCGATGTCACGGTGATTGCCAGTGACGGCGAAAAGCTATCGGTCCGAGACAGAGCCTAAGCCTGATCCGAACCATTCCGCATTTTTTCCCGGGCGCGGCTGAGCACGGGACCGATGCTGTTTTCGGTCATGCCGACTGCCTGACTGATTTCGGCGTATGTCTTACCTTCCAAGTGATACATTCGCACCACGCTGGCCTCTTGCGGGTCCAGTCGCGTCAGCAGCTTCTGGACCTCTTCCTGATTCTCGATCCGTTGCGGTGGAGCTGCATCTCGAGCGGTTGCCGACTGCAAAGCCGCAGCATTCCCTTGTTCGGAACGCTCGATCGCGAACAGACGGCGTACGATCACTCGACGTGCGATCACGGTCAAATAGGTGGCCAGTGAACAATTGCGTCGGAAACGGCGCAAGACGCCAAAATCACTGGCCACAATCGTCATGAATACTTCCGCGACCAGATCGTCTCGCGTGGCATCATCCAAGCGAAAGCCGCGGGTCTCCGCCGTGTGATTGGCTACATGAATCACCATCCCCAAGAATCGATCCACGAAATCTTGCCAGGCACGTGGAGCTCGGTCCAAGCATCTTTGCAAGAGCTGACGATCGACCTCAGAAAGACCCACAGGAATACACCGCGTAAATGAAACGACAAGCTGATCTTGGGCTCAACGGATCCCTGATCACCCCGTCGGTGACCGAACAGGCACAGAAACTGGAATGATCAGGCGGATGTGAAGCCGGCAAGTGATGATTGCATGTTAGGTACGGGGGACGCCAATCGCAAGCTTTCAGAACGCATGATCGTGCAGGAATCAGCTTGATTACTCGCTTTTCGCCCGCCTGATCGGCAATCAAAGGGCTCTTTGGCGAAAATGGACAAGAAGCACTGTTGCGCGACCACGATTTGTTTTGCTTGCCGGCTGATCGTGACGTACGGTTCCAATGACTTGGATACCCGAATTCTCGTAGCCTTGCGTTGTCCGCATGACCGATAAAACCGCCATAAACGAATCGGACGCGTCTCTGTCGGTGGATACGCGCATCGGAGATCAGGTCCAACAAGCACATGCCAACGTTGGCAATTTGTTGGCCAAATTGTGCGACATCGCTCCGATCGCGGACGAGAGCACCGAGCCGCGCCGCGATTCAAAGTACGAGAACGATCTTGCCATGGTCCGCTTAGGGATGGCGACCGCGTTGTTCTATTCGCTGCGTACCAAGCACGCGCCGACCGCCGCACATTCACTGCGAGTCGCGCTCGTTTGCTCCGCCTGGGCAGAACGGATGCAGCTGCAGGATCAAGCACGCGATCGTATTGAAGTCGCCGCACTGCTTCACGATCTTGGCAAGATCGGAATTCCTGACCGCCTCCTGCGCAAGCCCGGCAAGCTGACCGTTGACGAACAGTTGATGATGGATTGCTGTCCGGAGTTGGGCTGCGAAATCTTAAGGGGATGCACGATTGATCACGAGTTGCTGGAGATTGTTCGCTATTGCAACACGTGGTTTGAGGGACGCCGAGGCGACGAGTCGCCCCAGGGTGCCGCCTTGCCACTCGGCTCGCGAATGTTGTCGATCGTCGGCGCATTCGACTCGATGACCACCGATCATGTTTATCGCAGTGCCCTGAGTCGCGAACGCGCACTGGGAGAACTTGTTCGCGGCAGCGGTGTGCAGTTCGATCCCAACCTGGTCAGCGATTTCTGTCGGATGCTGGAAGACCGACCGGAAATGCTGCAGGAAGCTGTGGTCAGCCGTTGGTTGGTTCAGCTTCAGCCAAATGCATCAGCAGGACTGTGGCAAGGTTCGTTAGGCGGCAACTCAGCGCCCTCAGCGCAAACGGTGCGACTTGAAAGCCTGTTCTTCGGGCAGTTGATGCACAACTTGCCGGATGGCGTCGCCTTCACTGACGGCGAAGGCACCGTGACCCGCTGGAACAGTACGATGCAGCTGCTGACAGGCATCGCTGCCGACGCCGTGATTGGTAAGACTTGGAACAGCGCAGCCTTGAAGTTGCGAGAGCCAATGAGTCACCCCGACGATATCATCTGTCCCGTGTCCGAATGCCTGGGCCATGCCGTTAAGGTTTCGCGATCGATGTTGATCGAACAACCGGGATCCGAGCTAATTCGCGTGCAAGTCGAAGTTTCGCCCGTTGTTGGCGACTCACCCGGTACTCACGGTGCCGTCATCATCGTGCGTGATGTGTCAGACCAGGCCGATTTGAAGGAGCGAGTCGAGTCGCTGCATGAAAAAACGACCATCGACCCGCTGACCGGTATCGCCAACCGCGCTCATTTTGACAGTACGCTCGAACAATTGACCGCGGCGGCAGCCGCCGGCGGGCCAAGTTTCAGCCTGGTCATCTGCGATATCGATCACTTCAAGCAAGTCAACGACGTCCACGGTCATCCGGCCGGCGACGACGCCTTGGTAACGTTTGCAGCAGTACTGTCTGGCCACAGCCGCGGTGGCGATCTGGTCGCCCGGTATGGCGGGGAGGAATTCCTGCTGCTGGCGGTCAACTGCGACAACGCAACGGCGACCAGCCGCGCGGAAGCGATTCGGCACGCTGTGCAAAGAACCTCGCTTCCCAGTATCGGCGGCGCTTCCTTGACAGCCAGCTTTGGCGTGACCGAATTCCAACCCGGTGATACGCCGGACACATTGGTTGCTCGTGCCGATCGTGCGCTACTGAAAGCAAAAGATAACGGCCGCAACCGAGTGGTCCAATTGGGATCAGGCAACCAGCCAAGCGAAGAACCCGAACCGGCCCGCCGCGGGCTGTTGGGCTGGTTTGGCTCGGCGTCACCAAACTCCTCTAGCCAGATCCAAATCGAGACTCCCGTTCCCGCGGACCTGGCGATCGAAAAACTCCGCGGCTTTATCGCCGATCACCACGCCGAAGTCATCAACGTTTCCGAAAACCAGGTCTCGTTGAAGATCATGGGGAAATGTACTGTTGGCGGGCGGCGGCGGGTCGATCACCAAATCGCGCTTCATATTCAATTGACACTCAGCGAGTATCAGAGTGTTCGCGAGGATTCACGCCCGGACGTCAGCAAGACGAAAGTCGACATCAACGTTCGACCGATCCGCAATCGCGACCGACGAAGACGGGAATTGAAAATCTGTGTGGACCAAACGATCGCCAGTCTCCGCAGCTATTTGATGGGCGAAATTGTTCACGTCCGCCACGGCTAATCGAGTTGTACCGCTCGCATCTCCTAGTGCGTTCTTGCTTTCGCTGTAGCCGGTAATCTGTAGCGGAAGTCACCAGACTTTCGCCAAGCACGATCGAAACTCTCGGCGAGTTCCGCTACGCCGATACTGAAAACGCTCGAGCTTTGCGAATCCTTGGCGATGCGCTGCGACTGCCACTTTGCGAAGCCTTGATTGCTCGCTATCGTGCTGATTGAGAAAACCTTTCCTTTCGACACAATTTTGGAGCAGGGTTCACGAAATGTCCTATTCTCTACCAGATCTTCCCTACGCCTATGATGCACTCGAGCCGCACATTGATGCTCGAACCATGGAAATCCACCACAGCAAGCATCACAACGCCTACATCACCAAGGTCAATGCGGCGCTGGAAGGCACCGGACTGGATAGCAAGCCCATCGAAGAACTGATTGCGGATCTTTCGTCCGTTCCGGACGACAAGCGAGGAGCGGTTCGAAACAACGGCGGCGGGCACGCCAATCACTCGTTGTTTTGGACCGTGATGGGGCCTGGCGGCGGGGGCAACCCGTCCGGCGACCTGGCAGCTGCGATCGACAGCGCTTTTGGCAGCTTCGATGCCTTCAAAGAACAATTCTCAGCTGCCGGGGCTACTCGCTTCGGCAGTGGTTGGGCCTGGCTGGTCGTGGATGGCGGCCAATTGAAGGTCGGCAGCACGGCGAATCAAGACAGTCCGCTGATGGGCCAATCAATCGCAGGAATGAGCGGGACACCGATTCTTGGATTGGATGTCTGGGAACACGCGTATTATCTGCACTATCAAAACCGGCGTCCCGATTACATCGCCGCGTTCTGGAATGTCGTCAACTGGGATGCAGTCGCCCAGCGGTTTTCGGCAGCGTCTTAGCGCATTTCCAGATATCTCGTAGGCCAGGACTTGTCCTGGCAATAAGGCGCCAGGACAAGGAGAGCGTCCGGCTTAGGAAGCAATCTAGGGGTGGCTCTTGATGGGTCAGGGAAGTTGTGGGCATCGACGATTTCGTTCGTCACAACCAGACGACAACTGCGTAGCAGTGGCAGCGTAGAGCCTGGGGTCAGGATTGCTCGTCTAAGCGAGCATTCCGCAGCCCCAGGAATCGTCATTACCAACCCGATCCCCGCGGCTCGTTTTCCAGGGGTTAGACCA
>JBFJVZ010000059.1:0-24351 GCA_041623895.1 Pirellulaceae bacterium
AAAGATCGGCTGACGCGGTTGCACGACTTGAATAAGGACGGTGAAGCCGACTACTACGAAAGCTTCAGTGCTGATGATGATGTGTCGGTCAACTTCCACGCATTCAACTTCGACTTGCAGACCGACAACGAAGGCAATTTCTATTACGCCAAGAGTGGCCACGGAACCGATTCCGACATTCCCGGCGCAGTGGTCAAGATTTCGGCCGATGGAAAACAACGAAGTGTCTACTGCACCGGTTTTCGCACTCCCAACGGCATGGGAGTGTTGCCCGATGGTCGCGTCACGGCCAGTGACAATCAGGGCCAATGGATGCCGGCCTCGAAAATCAATTTGCTGACAGCTGGCGGCTTTTACGGTTGGGTCCAGACCTACTCGATTCCCGGCATGTGGGAACCGGGCGGAGGAACGATTGACATCAAAAAAGTCGTTCCGCCGGATACATTCGATCAACCATTGGTTTGGATGCCGCAGGAATTCGATAATTCATCGGGAGGCCAGGTATTCGCCCAAGATCCGCGATTTGGACCTTTGTCCGGGCGCCTGTTGCACACCAGTTTTGGCAAGGGCTGGATGTCGTACATGATGATTCAGGATTTTAGCGATACCGCTCAGGCGGCCATCATCAAACTTCCCTTCGACTTTCAAACCGGCATCATGCGTGCTCGAGTCAATCCGGCCGATGGTCAGGTTTACGCAACAGGATTGCAAGGTTGGAACGGTGGCGGACGCATCGGCTTGCGCGAAAACGGTATCCAACGCTTGCGATACACCGGCAAGCCGCATCGCATGGTCAGCGACTGTCAGGTTGAAGCGGATGGATTGCGGATCGATTTCAACTTTGCACTTGATCCGAATTCGGCAACCGACCCGGCGTCATACGTTGTCAACCATTGGAATTACCACTGGCGCCGCGATTATGGCTCTGACCAATATTCGCCAATCACGGATAAACCGGGAGTCGACAAGATGGCTGTCAAAGCGATCAAGTTAAGTGATGATCGCAGCAGCGTGAAATTGGTGATTCCCGAAATCAAGCCGGTGAACCAGGTCCACATCCTCGTCCGTTTACAAGACGAACTGGGCAAACCGTTTAGCGAAGAGATTTACTGGACAATCAATCGGGTGCCATAGGCCCGCTACATCAAATGCGGATAAGCTGCGCAAACGCGGTCGATTTCATCCAGTTGGCCCGGCGAGAGCACTTCGTCTGGGTCGAGGCATCGATTGGACGGCAGCAGGCCTGCCCGGCGAAGTACTTCGCTGATCCCCGGAACACAACCGGCGTATTGGTTGGCTGCATCAAAGAGTGCTCCATTGGCGTCGGTCAGTTGGGCATTGAGAGTCAGCCACCGGCTGGGGATCAGTTCGTTGCCGCGAACCGATTTGATTTCTTGCAACATCTTGACGGCGGTTTCTGTCCACACCGCCCATTGGCCCAGCAGCCCGCCGACGATGTACCGGGTCACACCGTTGTGTTCGAATCGGGTCAGTAGATCATTGATGATGTTGTCGTCATTGCCGGTGTACAAGGCGATGTCATCACGACCGGCGTCAATCACGGCGCGAATCACATCCAAAGTGTCGTAGCGATTGAACGGTGCCATTTTGATCGCAACGACGTTGGGGATTTCTGCGAACGCCCGCCAGAATCGATAACTCAGTTTCAATCCGCCGATGTCGGGCTGCAGATAGAAGCCAAAGACCGGAATGATCTCAGCCACCGCGCGGGCGTGCGTAACGATCTCATCCTCGCTGTGCGCGGCCATCGCCGTCAGGCTCAACAATCCTGCTTGATAACCGCAATCGGTGGCGACTTGTGCTTCTGATTTTGCTTGCTCGGTGTTGCCGCAGATCCCCGCAACCTTGATAAAGTCCCGGCCCGCTTTCAAGTGTTCATCGATGGCAGCCGAAACAAAGCGAAGCACCGGCTCGAAGAGTCCATGTTTCGGATCACGAATCGCGAATTGAGTTGTGTGGACACCAACTGCCAAGCCGCCGGCACCGGCATCGGTGTAGTGCTGCACGAGCTTGCGCTGATACTCCTGGCTCCAACTGCCATCATTGTTCAGCGCGAGTGGACAGGCTGGAATGACTTGCCCATCACAGAGGTGTCGGTGCCAAGACTGCATGCTCAGTAGTTTCCGTCGCGGGTTTGAAAATGTGTCGGTTTGCCCAGAGTTTCGCCGCCGGCTTTTATCCAGTCGGCGATCCACTCGATCATCGATTGAACGCTGACCTTTGGCTGACCAAACATCGAATGTGATTTTGCGGCGTTACTTAGCCAGGCAGTGCGTGCTTCGCTACCGACAAATGATGGCTCAGTAGCGAATTGTTCGGCGAACCAATCAGCAATGTCACGTATGCTCAAAATCTGGCTGCCGGTAATGTTGATGACAAAAGGCGGCGCGGAGGCGTGCGGTAAACACTGAATGATGTGGTCGATCGCGTCACCTTGCCAGATCACGTTGACATGCCCTGTCGATAAATCGATCGGATTGCCAGCCAACACGTTCTGAGCGATATCGACAAGCACGCCATATCGCAACTCGACGGAATAATTCAGTCGCACCAGTGCGGAGCATGTACCCTGCGATTGGGCGGCATCTCGAAAAGCTTGCTCACGACCGATACAAGAGCGAGCATACTCGCCGGGCGGCTCGGTTGGCGAAGCTTCGGTCGAGCCACCCGATTCTGGCGTGACGAATGAATAGACGCATCCGGTTGATAGGGCAACGATCCTGGAGCGCGCGAATCTGGACGCGATCAGCATCGGCAGCTGTTCGTTCATGAGCCGCAATAGGTTTTTGTTTGACGCCGTCCCGAACTTGATACCGGCAAGAAAAAACAGGTTCTCCGCGTCCGGCAGCCTGGCAACCTGCTCGGACTCGCTCAGATCAGCTGAGATCCACTGGATGCCCGCATCTGAAAAGGACTGCCGGGTGCCGGCGGACCCAAAGCGGGAAACGGCCACCAGTCTGCGATTGTCGCCTAGCTCTGCCAGGGCGCGTTTCAACATCAGGCACAGATGAAACCCCATCTTGCCTCCCGCTCCCAGTACCATGAAATCTCCGCTGCTTTGCTGAATTGTTGCCCGCACCCGCTGCGAGGGCGCAGTAATCAGTTCATTCAATTCAGCAACATTCTGTGGTGCAACGATCACACTGGCTTTCCATCTGACGTAACGACCAACTCGACCGCCTGGCTTTGATTATGCTAACGTAAATGGGATGGTCGTGTTGCGTAACAACAAGGTGATGAAATGCGATTGGGAATCAGCCGGATTTGCGTGCCAACCGACTTCAGCGAAGCGGCCGACCACGCCGTACACTTTGGGGCTGCGCTGGCCAGTTCCTACAATGCGGTCCTGCATCTGTTGCACGTTGTCGAGCACGGTGGACCTTTAATTCACCATCCCGACTTTTCGGGCTCCGGCGAAGTGGCCCGCGCCTATTTCAGCCGCTTGGAACAGCAAGTCGCCGAAGCGGAAGACGATTCTCCCCAAGACATCTCTGAACTGCTCAAGTCGATCGAGGCTACCGCCAGCGAGCAGATCAAAGCAGTCGGCAAGCAGTGGTGGGAAAGCATCGAAGTCGTGCGCGCGACTCGGTACGGCCATCCGGCCAAGGAAGTCAATCAATACGTACAGAAACACAAGATCGACTTGGTTGTGATTGGCACCCATGGCCACTCGCAACTGGGCGGCATGCTATTGGGCAGCGTGACTGAGAAAGTCGTTCGCAGCTGCCCGTGCCCAGTGACCGTTGTTCGTCATCCCGAACACCAGTATGAACTGCTGGAGTAGAGGACAATCGGCAGAACGACCTTTAGCCGTCTTGGGCAACGACGTTGACGCGGCGGCCTTCGCGGTCAAACATCACTTGACCATCGACCAGGGCGTACAAGGTATAGTCGTTGCCTTGGCCGACACCTCGACCAGGGTGGAATTTGTTGCCGACTTGGCGAACGATGATATTGCCGGCACGGACAACTTCTCCGCCGAATTTTTTTACGCCGCGCCGCTGGGCGTTGGAATCACGACCGTTGCGGCTGGAACCTTGACCTTTCTTATGTGCCATTTGACTGCTCGTTTTAGCTGGTAAGGAATCGCGAAGTTTAGCTGTCAACGAAAAAATGATCAAGAGTGCCGTGGGCGGGCCGGGCGGCATCAATCTGCCGTTTAGACGGCAAAAAATGGATCAACGATTTGTTTTCTGCCCCTTTTTGGAGGTCAGCAGGGAGGTCAGCCAGCCCCCTTTTTGACGCTTGTTGATCTTGCGAAGCTCGGCCACGGCGCGTTGACGGCTGATGCGGCTGGCGGCCAAATCCCGGTAGATCGCATCGGCTTGATCACGGCGCCGGAGCGAGTCGTTGACATCCAGAAATTCTTCCGAAGTGTCAATCAGCCACTTGTTCCAAGTGGCCAGGCTGGGCGGCGAGGATGGCGAATTTCCGGCGTCCGCTTCGGTCGCAGACGAGGTAGATGCACTTGATTCGGCTTTGGTTTCTGGCAGTCCGGCGGGATCGGATTCTACCAATTTGTCCTCCAATTGTTGCAGCAGGATTTGCAAATCAGGCCGCCGCATCGTCTTGCTCTGTTTGGCATGCTCGATCACCTCGCGGACACGCGTAGTGCATAGTTGTCCAATCACAGGCATGCCCAACAAAGCCTGTAGCCCCCGAGTTGCAATGTTGGGATCGTCGTTTTCGGCGGCCAGACAGGCTTCGTAGCAGACATCCCAGGCTTGGAAGCGATAGACAAAATCCAGACCGGTGCCTTTGATATTTTGCAATCCGATGGTCCGATTTAGAAAGCCGGGTGGCGTTTCATCGACAAGGCAGGCCACGACTTCTTCTCCGGTCGCGTCGTAGTTCTCGACGACCACCAGCTTGCGAAAATACCAGGTTTCCAAGAGTTCGACATATTGGCCAGCGACTTTGGCGGTTTGTTGCGGCGTCGCATTCTGGATGATTTTTAGCATCTCCTCGTATTCGCCCAGCGCGGTCGTCAATTCCAAATGATGTTTCGCCACCGCTTGAACAAGCGTCGCAGATGCACCGGACTTGGTCAGCAAGTCAGCCACTTCATCGGGCGCATCCCACTTTGCCATCAATGATTCCAGGTCCAATCCAGGCTGTTGCGGCAATGTCGAAGCGACCGCTTGGAGCATGCACTGCAGTTTTGCTTGAATGTGTTCGGCGGAAATGGGTTGGCGGAACCGCCGCGCGGCCTGCTTGAAGGTTGCGACGGCAAAATCAGTTTGCCAAGGTTGGCCGCGATCGCACAGCGAGAGCGTTTTGGCCTTTTCCTCCCAAGCCTCATGAATGAAACTTTTCAACCCGCCGAGGTTATTTCCAATCAGAAAGAACCGGTCGGCGCTCATGTCTTCGACAATGATTTTGGCAAACACCTTTGATCGGGGCACGCGGTCAGCTCGGTTGTTGACCACGCCGCAGACCCAAGTCGTTGGCTGATCCCAGGGGTCTTGCGTATCGAATCCCAGCCGTTTCCAGTTCCCCATGCAGCCAAATCGTTCGTTGGCCGACATGCCGTTGGTGAATTCGATTTTTCGTGTGCGGACCGTCGACACCGGATGTGATTTCAAAACACCCAAGTCGGGCACCAGGTAATCACCCATGGCCTTGAGTGCGACGTCGTACTCGACTCCCAGTTCATCACCCATGGCGGCGACAAGCGCGACGTTGTCAGGATGTTCCTGATACGGAAAGCGGGCAAGCACATCGTTCGTGACCAGGCCAGACTCGAGCCAGCCGACACCTCGAAAGCTGGTATCGACATTGCGACAGCTTTCGGCGACATAGGGCCGCATCTGCTCTTCGCTGGTGATCAAATGCGACTTCTCGGGTACGAAGCCTGAAATTGTCGTCGCCACATCGTGACCGGCGGGACCTTGCAGATCTTCGTGGTCGGGATAGGTGTTGGTGATCGTGCCCAGATCGTCGCACGTCCACTGGCGTTGCAAGACGTCGACATAGGATGGAGTCAGTGCCATGCATTCCCAGAGGAACACGGAAGGCTCCATCTTTGACGCCATCAAGATCAGGTTGCGTTGTTCCCAAATCGTCGCCTTTTCATAGGGCCGAAAAAGTGGGATTTCGAGCGGCTCGCCGAAGGGATCACCATGAATGAACATCGCTTCGCAACCGGTGGTCTTCGAGACCAGGCCATGTCCCATGGCGCCGACAAGTGCCGCCTTGAGCCGTTCCGTACCCGATTTGCCCCGCGTTCCCCAACCGCCGATTGAAATGGGGATATTTTGCCGTGCTTTGCGAAACGTGTAATTGGAATGCGCGTGCTTGGCGAGTACCAAAACCAGGATCAGCGAAGCAAAAATCAACAGATGCTCAATGGAATTCTCGAACGAAGATCCAAAATAGTCAGCGTACCGCAAGAATTGTTCACGTGCCGATTCGAGCCAGGAGCCAAGAAAAAGTAGCGGCACGGCGCAGGCGGTGTTAAAGAACCGCGTGACTGTCTCGTCATCGGCTGCGGTTTGCTGCCGTTGGCTTTCGGGGGTTGCTTCGCTGGGCGTGTCCGTTTGGTACGAACGAAAGTTGACTTGAAAACCCAGTTTGCGGATCGATTCGATGTAATTCGACGCGGGGTAAGAATCTTCATTCCAATTGCGGCGGACGGCAAGCTTGCGGAACTGAAAGTTTAGCCGAACGGCCGCCGACAGCTGCTTCCAGATTGTTTTTGGCCCCCTGACTTCGGTCACACCCTGGCTGCTGTAGAACCGAGTCGTGGCGGGGTAAATCCAACTCCGGTTCAGGATGGAAATAAAATCATCCAACAATGGGATAAACGGACGCCACGTCCCGTCGTCAGCAATCATCAAGGGTTCGCCCGGGATTTTTGTTTCACTCAGTTCTCCCAGAATTTGTGATGGTGCCCGCATGCTTGCACTGTTGATGCGACCAACCGTATGACGCAACGCTTGCCGCTTGTCCGTTGCCGTCTCGGAGAATTCGTGAATCAAACGCCACAGGCGAAATCCAAACACGGGTCCGCGAGTCATGTGAACCTGGAACCAGCCGCGATGCAGGTCCAAGCCAAAATCGCGTTGCGAGAGCACAGCCAGGATCCGTCCAAGTTTCTCGTCAGAAAGACCACGGAATCTTTTCTTTTCCAGCTTCCGCGTTGTTCCCGGTTTGATCGTGGGGATGATCGGCCGCAACCAGCGAATCAGTTCTGCGGCTTGCTGATCGATCAGTGCCCAGGCCAGTTCGCGGGTTTGGACAATCCAACGTCTAAGAGGAATCGTTTGGTCGCTGCATTGCCGATCATGCAACACGGGTTCGATCCGCTGCTGGTAGAACGCATGAATCGTCGATCGCTTGCTGATTAGCTCAGCTTGCGGCTCTGCGGATCCGCTAACGGAGCGATCGAGTTGCTGAAGTAACTTTGTGATCACGTGGCATGCGACGCGGACGACAAAGGGATTCGTTTCCTGTTTAACGGATTTCACCACGACTTCCAGGAACTCAACTGTATCGTTGATATCGCACTCCACTTCGATTGTCGATAGCAGCGCGGCGGCACGGACCTGCGGCGAATCATCTTCAAGCACGAACTGGGACCAACGTTGGCCACTGTCAGTATGCCGCAACAAGAACGCTACCTTGGCAGTCTTTTGCCGCACAAAGGGGCTGGCTTCGATATCGCTGTTTGGCAGTTGGAGATTGACGCGGCGTCCGGACAACAATTCCTGCTCGAAGATTTGCAGGATCCGGCGGCGCACAAACATATCGTCACCATCCATCGGCTCTGCCAACCGGCGTTCCAGCAGCGGTTGTGCCTGCTGCTTGGAAATCGAATAGACGATCGCCAACGCCTCGCATTGCAACCACACGTCGGCTTGGCCCTCAGCGGCGATTTGATGCAGCAGCAACAATGTCGGCTCGTCGAGTGTTTCTTCAGCGAGACCTGCCGGCATAAAGGCAACACCGCGGCGAAGACAACGAAGCGCAGCGGTGTGAATCCGCGGATCTCCTCCATATTCCAGCGTCCGCCGCACCGAGGCTTCGATACTCAACCGTTGCCACAATTCGGCAATCTTTTCTGACAGTGATCGCGTATTCAGTTCAACTTCAAGCTCGCGGTCCTGTTGGTGACATTGATGGACGAGTTGCAGTACGAAGACGAGCACTTCGGCAAGCCGATCAAAGACAAACGTCAACAACAATTCTCGCTGGCCGAGGAGCTTTACGTATCGATCGTTGACTGCTTCCTCATCAAACCAACGTTGGAATGCCTGTTCGTCACCTCGCAGTTGGCGCGGGGTCGCACCGAGTTGTTCGGCATATTGCAGAACCGCCAGTTGTCGCTCTCTTTCGGTGCGTGCTTTGCCAATGATTCTACGGAAGGTCTGGTTTTGAGCTCGCCAGCGCCTGAGATCGTTGACCTGCCGCTGAGTGTACTGAAGAAGAAAGTCGAGCACAAAGCGTGCCGCCTGGTTTTCCGAGCGACGGCGATCGCCCTGGTACACTCGTTCCTGCAGCCACTGATCGCGAGCCCGGGCGGGAATTGTTTTCAGTTGAGCCAAGATTCCGGTTTGCGTATTTTCCAACCAGACGGCAAACGCATCATCCAACGACGCGAGCAATTTCGCATTCAGTTTGCGTTGATACTTATTCAGCCCGCGGCGCAAGAGTTCCGATGACCGCTTTCTGGCATCTTCAATGTGTAATCGCAGGCCGGCGTGAGGCGATGCCGCCCGCCTTTGCAGTGTTGGGATGGGCTTGATTTCTTGCAGGGTGGCCATGATTAGTATTGCAGGTAGTAATGCTTGGCAGCGCGCTCTTCACGGATTGAGCGGAACAGAATGGCGCTCGGCCAGAAATCGCGATAGCCGCGCGCTTGATTGAAGAAGTTGACCCAATTCACGCCAATACTCGAGCGACCGTCGTCCAAATCGCTGCGCATCGAGAAGCGAAGTTCCGAACGACGTGTCCGATTATGCCAACGCTCCATCATCAGATCCAAATAGACAACGTTCTGGACGGCTCCTTGCCTTCGATCATCATCGGCAAAGTACCCGCTCAGCCGATAAGCGAGTTTAAGCTGTAACGGTCCCAGCAATTGATCCACTCCTACCTGAATGGCCGCATTGTCCGGGATCCACTCGTCTTCATTGCTGCTCAGCGAAGGTCGTAGCCAGCAACGGCGATCCAGACACGGCTGATACACCCAGCGATCGGAAATGCGCAAGCCGTAACGATGATCCGACTTGTACTGAGTAAACACGTCAAGATCGACCGCACCGGGCTGATAGCCGTTGTCGTCTTCGCTGATTTGCCGACCAAAAATCGCGATGGCCGGTCGATGGCTAAGCACTGGTGAGATCCAATGTTTTCGCGAAATCGATCCGCCCGCACCAAGCGAGTAGGGGTTGTCGTTTGCCGACTCGAGTCTGGTCGCCGCATTGAATTGTTGGTAGTAGAAACCATTCCACTGAAAGTGAACCGGTCCCCAACCGTCGGCGCAGGCATCGTCGTTACAGTCTGCCAAGGGGATATCAGTCGAGCCTTCATGGGTCAGACCCAATGTCCATCCGGAATCGAAGCGAGGTCGCACGATCAAGGCGTTGTTCAAATATCGATCGGTCCACTGATCGTAGAAATATCGCGCAACTCTTAACTCCAGGAACTCGTCGGTGGCCGCCGCGTTGGGGAATTCCTCAACGGCGACCCGGCTTCGATATCCAAGTTCGGCGGCCCAGGTGCCCAGGTTTTGCAGGCCCAACTGGTGTCGATCGTTCATGATCACGGGCAATGGATCGATGTCCGGAGGTAGCAGAGCCAGCTTGTCCAGAGTCTCGGATCCCGTCGCCTCGATCTGCTCGTACATGGTTTGTACGACAGCCGGTTGCCAGGTCTCCTCGGGCAATGCTGCCAGTTGTTGTTGTTCGGCCGCCGACGGCCGGTACGTCGGAGTCGGCTCCGCCAATGTCATCTCGAAGATGCGGAACATCGACATTTCGTGCTCGGGCGGAGGCTTGAGCTCAAAACTGCGGTCTTCTTCGACCGGCACGAATTCGTGGGTAACAACACCGTTGTCATATCGGTCGATGCGCAACATGGCGGGCGCGGCAACCCGGAACTTGAGTGGTTCGTCCGTGGTTGCGACATGATAGATCCGCTCGCTTTCATTTATTTGCGTTCGCTGTTGATCGATCGGCGATGTCTTGCCGTGAGCGGAGATTTCCTTAAGGTCAATGCAAATGAAATGATTGGCTAAGGGATTACCGTGGTTGATTTCCAACAGGTCCGCACCCGCCGTCAAGTCGGTTTCGATGCTCGTCTTTTCATCGGGACTTCCAAGTTCGATGGCCCGCGTTTGAGTGTTCGATTCCAGGACTGCGACCGTCTTGCCCATTGGCAGGAATCCGATTTGGGGCCTCTGCATCGTGACCTGAAACTTTGTCGTGCTGGGATCGCGAACACTGACCGACAACTGGTTGGAACCGGTCAACACATACTGGGATTCGGCAGACAGCAGACTCCGTCGAATGCGCAAGGCAGGGTCTTCCGGATTCCAGCCGGCAAGCGGTATGGCGTGGATTCCTGCGCGACTGTCGAACTGACGATATGATTTCCAAGTGGCTCCGGAGGTAAGCCGCTGCAGCAATCGCTTTAAATCTGCGCGCTGCGGATGTTGTTGAATCAGTTTCCTGACCCGGGTGATTCCGGTGAGGATCAGTTTGGGATCGAAATGTGCATTCGCCTCGGCGTAATATGCTGCCAGCGTCGCCTCGGCCCAAACCGCATCATGCCCGCTGATTAGCAAATCGACTCCGGTTGGCAGGAAGCGATTCTGCCACGGCTGGGCTTCGCCAAATTTAAGCTGATTGAAGTAATGAACTGCTGTGTGAAGCTCGTTGCATCCGCAGGGGACGGCAAAGTAATTCAGTGGAACGGAACGGCACTTCAAATCCCGGCAGGTCATGCGCACGCAATCGACGCACCCGCCAATCGGCAGCTCGCATCGATGTTGGTGCCTGCCAAAAGTGCCCTTCAGAACCGTGGCAAGTGACGTGTCGTTGATCGGAGGCAAAACAGGAGAGGCGATCTCTGGGCGTGAGGCGAGCACGCGAAACCCTAATTGCGATTTTGCCGCAAACAACCGCACTCGATTCAGCCCGGCGGGCAAATCAATTTCCGCCGTGACCAGTGCACCCGGCCGGCGATTCGGATCACCCTCGATCTGCAAAGTTTCGGAGGGATAATTCTTGGAGATGGGAATGCGCTGGATTTCATCGTTACTCGTTAGCTGCAGCCAATCGATGATCGGCTGGCCCACATCCGATTGATGAATCGGTCTGGTTTCAATCTTCACTCGGACCGGACCGTGGATATGAAACTCTCCCGGCGAGTTCGGCTCGGCGGTGAAGTATCTTGCTCGCAGATCGCGATTTCTCGAATAAACGTTGATCGCTGCGGTCGACGATTTGACAGCGGACAGTTCTTCGACCCATTTCCTGGGACCAGGATGCTCGGCTTGCCAATTCTCCCATTCAGCAATGGCTTGGAGGCGGACCGACGAATTTGGATTGGTAAGTTGCTGGAAGATTCGGTCACCGGACTGCCAGTGACGTAGCCAGGCGGCTCCCTCTTGGCCGCCATTTCGGAGTAGTTTTTCAGCATGCCGGTATTGGCCCAGCCGCAATTCCTTGAGGCCCATCCAAAAACTGCTGACTTGCGGATCCGGCGTTCGCCTGATGGTGGCGTCAAACAATTGCCACCAGCCCAGCTGGTAGCTGCAGCGGAGCAGTAATTCTCGATTCTCATCGTTGGCGGCCAACGATGACAATAACAACAGTGCGAAGCGGTACCGGCCGTTGCGCATGAATTGTCGTGCCAGTTCGTACTCCAATTGGATGTCTTGATTTTCAAGATGAGCAAACGCCGCGTACTGCTCGCGCATCAGATCATTGTCGGCGTCCATCGCGATCAGCCGATGCAGCGCCGCGAAGCTAAGTTCCGGGTCTTCGCTATATCGTAGCCAGCCCCGCAGTTCTCGATTCGCCAGGAATTCTTCGCCGCCGAGCATCAACGTCTCGGCCCGCGCCAGCACAGCTTCGCGGCGCACCTGGCCCACGGAATGATTAATGATCTTGGTCAGCGCGTCGACCGCTTCGGGCCATTGCCTGGCCTGGAGGAACTGTTGTGAAGACGCCCGCAGCTCTCGCAGCTTATCAGTGTCCCAGGTATCCGAGGGAACGTCGACTTGACTGGATCGTTGGACCGAGGCGGCGAACGCAGCATGGTGGGACTGCAGCAGCCGTTGGACAGGCAGCGAGTTATTACTCAATTCTTGGTTAGCGAAACGTAAGGCGAGCGGGTCAGAATTCTCATTCTCGGTCACGGAGATCAAATAGCGATAAGCGGTTTCGGATAACTGAACTTTCCTCGCGTCCAAATACTGAACGCCAAGATGAACCTCCGGATCACCGCAAGCGATCATGGTCACCCGCATGCGTTGGGCATTGGCCGGCTTGAGAAATTCTGCTGTCGCGGCGCGGACGACGGGAACCGGTGTGTTCCAGATCGCGAACGGACCACCCGCGGTGCCGCTGTCGTATTGTGAATGCACCGATGCGAGCGCCGACAGTGCCGCTTCGGGCCTTCCGGGAACGAAGCGAAGAGGTTCGATCACGTCCTTGGGCATGACGTTGACTTCGATTGGCGGTCGATCGTCGAACTGCACTAGTAACCGGGCCGGACGGGATAAATGTGTCTGATCGACGGCCAGTCGAATCAGAGAATTACCGAGCGAGTCAGGCAGCTGGTAATCGATCCCGGCCTCCGCGCCCAACGGCAACCGAATCATCGTCGTCTCTGGCAGCCACTCGATCGCATCGGGAATGTGTTGCTGACCGACGATCGTTTCGGTTCGTTTTTGGTTCGGTCTGCGGATCTGCCGATTGTGAAAGGCGACGCGACGCGGCTGGCTGTCGGCATCGAACCGCAGCGGCAACAGGTCGCGAAAGAACGTGTATCGTTCCCGGATTCTGGCTGCCATCTCGACCACATCGATCTCGTCACCATAGTCAGCGTCGCCGTAATGCAGCGAAGCGATGGCCCGCATCCACATGTAGCCGCGCAAACCGGAGTGCGGAATGCGATTGTTTCGTGCCAAACCCTGAATTCGCTGCTGGTTGATGTAGGGATCCCAAATCAACTCCATCTGATCCGATCGCAGTTCGATTTCAGCTCCATCCAGAAAGGATTGACTGAGAGCCGGTGAAGTTGGATCGAATTCCGGCGCATCCCAGTACGAAATCGCTTTGGGAATGTTCTCCCAAGATGGATACCCAAAATTGCGATTCAAACCTGGCCGGCACAAATCAAGAGCGACACCGTCCACGCGTAAATAGGCCGCATGCGACGAACGAATCTCGACAACTTTGTCGCCATAGTCGACATCCAGGTACGCGAACTCGCGTCTGCCAACCAATCGCTCGCAGCCATCGACGAAGACGCGATTCTGACGTTGCGGCAAAGTGTCAAAGGAAAGCACGCGATCCAGCTCTCCATCGATGTACACATGCAGCCAAAACGTCTGCCTTTGTTCGACGTCCTGGCCATACTTGAGCCGCGTCTCCAATCGCAAACGCGTCGGCCCTTCTAATCGCAGTCGTCGCGACGTTCCCCGAGGTAAGTACGAATAGCGGCGTGACTTCGATCCTTGATCGTCTGAAATCTCCACCTGAGCACCGCCGTTTAAGAGGGGGCATTGGTAGTAATCCAGCAACTTTGGAATCGCCCGCCGCGATGTGAACAGCGCGACGGTAATCCCACATGGCGATTCAGCCGGACGAATGACTTTGGCCACCGAGATGCCCGACTGATCGGGCGCGGCGATCAGCGAGGAACCATCGGCAGAAAACGCAGGATTCTGTCTGCGGTACAGCCCGGAACCATTGGACGTCCAAACCTGAATCTGATCGTTGTCCAATCGCGAACCATCGCAGCAGACCACTCGCACTAACTCGTGCGCAGGCACCAGGAATTCGATGCTGGCCCCTGGCTGCAGCTTGACGGTGTCAACTTGACAACGAAGCGAATATTCAGGCTTGGGCCCGCGTAGCACCTGTGCCGTGTCGGTAACATTATCCCAGACAAGTTGTGCACGGACTGGGACACGTTGACGCGTTTCGTCAAGGTCTTGCGCAAAGCTAATTTGCCGTTCAGAGGCGGCGAAAGCGAACAGAATCGCAGAAAGAAGCAGGAGCGATGCGCGCGCACCGGTAGCGCAGAAAGCAGAGAGACTTTTTAAACGTGTAATTGCCGTCGGCATGACGTAGTCTGACCGCAGCGGTCGTGGTCACCCGAAGCGGCACAATTCCCCGGGAGCCACAACTACAATCAAATTTCAACTGCGCTTCGCGCGAGGTTCGACTGCACCTGAGGGAGCGACCCTCAGTTCGTTGTGATGCAAGCAAACCGGTAGCGCAAAACTTTGACGATTACATCTGGTATCGCGACTTTGCCGATCAGTGAATAAGCGAAAGCTTTAACGACTGCGCAAATCTTGCCAATCGGCTGCCGCTGATGTTAAAGCAGAGAAGAATTGCCCGCGTACGCTAGCATCGGAGGTCAGTTTCGCGCGCATTTGTTGGCTGAGCTCAAGATGCAGGAACCCGGATCGACCAAAGCTGTGAAACACGGCCGCCTGCTGATTCAGTGTGCCACCGAGTTCGCTGACCTCGGTGGGATACAGTTTCACGGCCTCTCCCCCGAACAGCTTTTTTTGTTCAACAACAACGCTGTGAACAAGCCGTCCGGGATAACGAGTCGTGTCGCTAATGATCATCTCCGCAGCGCTCGCGCCGGACTTGCGCTTCTGTTGGTCGAAGCCGTGCAGTTGAGCAACGACGATATCATCATCCAGCCGGATCAAGGCCCGCGTCACGGCGTTGATGAAATGTTCGCTTTGATGCGCTAAGTCGACTTGGTCGCGGTGCACGGTGTTCCAAGCGGCTAGTAGCACGTCGCCCCGCTCGAATAGTTTTCGAGTCAGCAGGCCGGTGTTAGCGTCATAAAAACGATGAGGTGCTTGGAGTGCGATTCGCGAAGCCGAGTCGACGCGAATGACGTAGATTCCTCTTCCGCGACGTCGATCAGGGTGCTCGCAAATCGCCGCGAATCGGTCACCGTGCGATGCCCAGTACTGCAAGTCCCAGCCCAGGCGTGACCAGTCCCCTGAAAGTTTTTCACACTCGGTTCGCCGCTGTAAAGTCATCAGCAACAGTTGCTCAAAACCGGCCAATTCGTCGGCCGTGGGCGTGACGTACTGAGCTTCTTCGATCGACTCACGAAGAAGTTGTTTCAACAGACCTGGCCGCTCGGCAAATTGATTCTCCGCAGCGGGTTCAGTCGGCAACTGTTCAGCGGAGGATTCTATTTCGCTGACCGCGTTGCTGACTGTGGTGACCGGATATGACAGCGCCTTCGTCTCGGTAACAACAGTCGGCACGCTGCCGGCATTTGGCCGACTGCTCGGTTGCATTTGGTCGCTCTTAACGACAAGCAACACGATCGCTCCAATCGCAGTACCGATCATCATGTTCTTAACCATCATCTTCGTTTCCCTGTTGAGCTGAGTTGACTCTGATCTTGCGGTCGGCGAATTGGCCCGGCAGAGTTTGGTACATCAGGACAAAGCCATCAGGCCCGTCATCGGCGCGCTGGACCTGGATTTGATAACTGCCCGGTGCAAGATCTTTTCCCAGGCGAACGAAGCAGCGATGTCCAACATCAGCAGGAGTATCGACACCGATCAACAAGGATCCTTGATCGGTATGCGGCCGCAAATCGTACGTCCGGTCGCGAACCGTCCAACTGTCAAGCGGGTTTGTGCCGGAGTCGACGCCGACCTGATCAGGATCGATCCTGACGCGCAGTTTGCAACGATCTTGATCGCCGCGACCGCGATAAACCTGAATGGTCAGCAGTTCATCGTCATGCGTTTGCTTTTCGTAACGAAAAACAAGTGGCCGTTTGCCAAGTCGCTGAGCCGTCCGTTTCAGGAAACGGTTCCCGTTTTGGAGATCGCGTCCGGCGAAGAAGAATCGAGCCGGGGAGTCGGAGGCGACAGAAATCTGACCAGCCGATGGAACGGCAACGTCGCTCAAATCGATTTCGCTGCGTGCCGAAAGGATCGCCTGCGCATAGACTTGCCGATTGTTTAGCTGAATCCTGACGGTCCCTGGGGCGTCGTCTCCGATCACAATCAGCTTGGCTGGGGGATCGAGCGGCGAATCGAAGCGTTTGAAATCGTAGTTCTTGTGTGGTTTTAGTTCATAGTAGACCGACCCAATCGCTTCATCGCGAACATCGAAATCGGAGTCTTTGGGAACCAGCATCTGCCGCCCGATCCACTGACCGCTCGGCTGGAATCGTTGCCAGCGGTAATTCCCGGCCACAACTTCCTGGTTGATGTCGGGCGGTCGCGGACAAGAGCGCAAGATGATACTGCGATTGGCTTGGATCAAATCATGTTCGTCAGTGGGGTTGATGGCAAACCAGGTTCGATTTGGTGACTGCATTCTGCTAAACGCGTGATATTCTTCAGGCACCTGAGTGACCCGGCCCATTCCGTAGGGGCGGACAGCGGCGTTGACCAGCAGTCGGCAACTTTGCGATCGAATTCTCAATCGTGCAACATTAGCCGGCACGGAAAAAAAGAACTCTCTTGGTTCCGACAGCCATTCCGGCCCGCTGATCAAATCCAGGTGGTCGTATCGTGACACAACAGGATCGAAACTTAACACGCCCGACGCCAACGTGTTGTCTTGACCATCCAGATACTCCCATGTCGCGTCAACGCTGCCGAGTGCCCCGGCGGCAGGATCATCGGTCGACGTAATCGTCAAGTTTTTGAAATGCGGACCGAAGGGATAGCGAAGCGACAAGCGTACGGGTGTCGGTGCATGATCCAGATGACTAATCGAGTACTCCAGTGCTTGGTCATCAGCAACAAATGCCTTGATCAGAACCGGCGCCGGCGTGATCTCAATTTCATTGTCAGCTTGATGATGGGTTGCCCCGACCGGCCTCCAGTAGACTCGGGTGACAATGCGGGCGGGCGAATTAAGCTGAATCAGTCCTCCGTCAACACTCAGTGTCAACTCCGTCGACTCTTTTACCAACGGGTGTTTGAGCAGTAGGCGATCAGTCGAATCGACTCCAAACCACTGAACGTCCACTTCAGCGGCCGCAGAAACGACCGGATCAATCGCCGTGAATTCCATGCGCACTTGCCCCTGCCCTTCGGGCACGGGCACGGTTGCCAACCAGTTGCGATCGGCAAACAGTCCTTGCGGCAGTTGCTCGTCGCGAACTTCCTGGTCGTCAAAACTACCAATGAAGAACAGATGTCGCTGTGGGCTCTGGGTGACCGTTGGTGTCTGAGCCCAACGCCATTTCAGCAAATTCGTCCGCTCGGCAGCCGTCAGCAGATCCGGCTCATAAACCGTGTATTTGCAGATCAGATCGCGGCGTTGTTCGGAGAGCCGGTTCCATGTGTAACGCTTGTCAAAGTCTTCTCGCTGAATCCTGGAAAGCGAGCGTCCCACCACTTGTCGAATCCCAGCGTCGGCTGACTTCAGCCGGACCCGCAGGATCACGGGACGTTGCGGGAAGTGGGTGATCGCCAGTTGCATGGGCCGCGTCTGTGCCGAAACCAGACCACTCTTGCCCAAAAAGATGGGGTAGATCGGCTGACCGGTGTGTTGATCCAGCAGTTGCCGAATTTGCGTGCGAAAATGGTACTCCGATTTGTCGACAACGTTTCGCTCAGCGTCCAACAGTTCGTAGGCGATTGTGTATCGCCAACCCAGCCTGGGGTTGGTCAAGTCGTGATCGGGTGCGTCCGTGCTTTGCAAAGCTGCGTTGGTCAGCAGTCGCACGGGGGTCGCATCATGTAAGATTTGGAACTCGACCCACTGGTCGTGCGACAACAAGGTTGCCAGCACGCTGCGTGCGTCTTCGCGGTTGATGGCGTGGGAGTCGTAAAACGTGTTTTCAACGGTCGCGCGTCCGTAAAAACCCAGCCACACCGTCAGCGCGGCAGCGAAAGTGATCGATGCGAGGTCACGGAATCTCATTTTGCCATCTCCTGCGATGCTTCCATCTGCAACCAAAGTGCGCGCGAGCGAATGAATTGAGTCAGGACATCGCGATTAATTTCTTGTACGCGCACGATTTGGTTGCTGATGGCGCCGGTCAGATTCAAAACGATTGGAAATGAAGCAGCATCGCGGTGCAGCAGCAGGTAAGCCTGGCCGGAAACATGGTCAATCAACCGCGTAAACTTCCACTGCGGATAGGAACGCGTGATCTTCAGCAATTGAACGACATCTTGGGTCTGTACGTATTGCTGAAGATCAGACGCCAACTGCAGTGGCAGTGCTGCGGGAGCTTGAGTAAGCTGACGCGTTGCGTATTGGTCGAGCAAATAGCTGAGCAGGTTGACTTCCAGACTCGGTATCTTGCAAAGGTGGAACTGCGCGGACAGCGCATAATTCTCCGACTGTTGCCGAAATCGAGTTCTTAACGACGGTGACAGCCAGAGACTCATCACCTCTTTATTCTGTGATATCTGAATTGCCGTGGCCTGCATCAGAATTCCTAATTCGTAGCCGGCGGTCTCACGTTGACCGGTCACAAATTGCACGCCAAAGAGATCGTCAGTCAAGCGAGTCAGCAAGCGCGATTTCAAGTGAGTCACTTGCTCCAAAGTTCTACTGCCGTCGTCGGTCGCCACGACAATGTCGGCATCGACGGGCGCCCGTATGGCTCGAGCCTGAGCAATCAAAAACGGCCGATCACCCAGATGCCGCAACAGGACGTGACGAACCAGATTGAACAGGTTGGTGCGATTGGCGGTTTGCGAAATGTCGGCGCTGCCATCCAGGTTCGCTCGGGGATGCGCGCCCGCGATCAATAATGCACTGCTCCGCGGCCGATGAAACAAGCTGAGACCGAAGTCGAACGAACGTCGTTCAAATCGTGGTCTGGGTACCTCAATCGCGATTTCATCGATCAGGCCGGGGCGAAATACAAACGTGCCCCAACCCCTGGGCGAATCACTTTCGACTTCCGACAGGGCGATGACCGATTCTCCGTATTCCGTATCTTGAATCACCGTAAGATGGTAGCCGAGCGCTCGTGCCGAAGTATCGATCGGTATCAGGTCGCGTGCCACCTGTTCGGTCAACCACTCCGGCTGATCGCCAGGTTCGGTGTCAACGCTGGACGCATCGGATGCTGCGCTGCCAAGCCTGCTGATTAACTGCAGCAACGGATCCAGCACCTCGTGATCCATGAACAACATTTCCTCTGTTTTCGCACGGACGTACAGGTTGGAGCCTTGAGAAAGAATCTTGGCGTTAATTTCGTTCATCCAGGACGCGAGCGGTGCGTTGACAACCGACAGCGATGCAATGGCTGAGCCCTCCACCTGGTAGTCATCAGCGATTCGACGGATCAGGCCCTGCTTTTGCGCACGGGAAAGAATCAGTTCTGCAAAGAACGATTTGGTATCTTCGCGAAGCTTGTTTGGCATCGGACTATCGACCCAGTGAATATCAAAGCCTCCGGTCAGCGTTTTGAGATCGGAAAGCTTGAACCACCGCGGCACTGAACCACGAACATAGACGCGGGAATTGGAAACAATGTTGTCGGTCTGGTCTGGCTTCAGCGCCTCGGACTGTGCAATCTGAACGGCACTTGTGCCTGTGTATCCGCGCACTTGCAGCGCATCGGTCGCTCCATAGACGCGATGGAAGGCGTGCATCATCGTCTCGCGCCGCCTGGTGACGTCTGCCGCCCTGCCAAAATTGGTGCGACGCGGCGCACCGGCGATGGCAAGGCTGCTACAGGGTAAATCACGAAACAGGATCAATGCCGACTCGATCGTTCCCCACTCATCCATCGGCGCCGGAACTTCGATACAAATACCCTGCGGCCGGTGGCTGTCGATGACAAAGATTCCCCAACCGTTTGTCGGTGACCGTTCGCGCAGATAAACATAGCGGCCGGAAACCACCGTCAACTGATAGTTAATCGAGGCAAGTTGATTGGATATTTTTGCCAACCGGCCGGATTCCAGATTGCGACCAAGCTGCTTGAGTTGGTGAACTGCGCGCGAGAAAGTTCTTAGTTCAGAGGCCAGCGGCGGTTGATAACTTTCGCGACGCTTTTTCTCGTAGAGCAAAACCTTGTCGCTGCGCACGAGCTGTTGGATTGGTGAGTCCGAGTACTGAACAGCCGGAGCATCCTGGGTCTGAGCGAGTCCGGCAACCGCTGCGTCAATTCCAAAGTCGAGCTTGGGACCGCAATAGAACGCGAAGCCAATCAAGCTTCCGGCAACGGCGCCGATCACGGAAACTTCTGCCGTTGCCCGCAGCATCCGCAAACATCGGCCCCGGTCATGGATCTTGATCGCCATCAACGTCGTCAGCAGATAGCCAAACCCAAATGCGTCGGTCAGATGGAAACCAGGCAGCACCAACGGTAGAAGATGGCAAATCAACAACCGATATAGAAAACAGATCGTGAAAAAGAAAGTAACCTTGCTGCCGCCCTGTATCGTCATGTTGCGCAACACCGGGGCCTTGATCAGCAGACTGCCGACAGCATAGATCAACAGGCATTCCAATCCAGAAATCAGGATCTTCAGCGGGTCGTGCCACAACAATCCCAGCAGCGAGGGGATCAGAATGCCGTTGAAATCCCATGCGTAGCGGAGATTGATCCAGGAAGCCAGGTATGCCGTGGAAATCAGGATGATGTACGACTTTGGACTCGACATCAGCGATGTGGTGATGTCTTCGTATAAAGCGTGAAAATTACTGACGTTAAAGTTTGTGAACGGCACGAGCACGAATTGTGTGATCAGGTAGGTCAGTCCGATGCAGGTCACAATTGGCGGGCACCCTCGAATCACTCCGGGCTTCCAGAAATAGTTGGCGATCAAGGCCACGACAATCAGACCGAAACTGTGCAAATTGTTTCGATAGTCGATGTTGATGCCGAACTGTTCGAAGCCAATTTTGCCGATCCACGGCAGCGCGAATCCATCCAGCACTGCGCGCAGTAACACACTCACGATCAGGATCACAAAGAACCGGTCACGGCCAAAAAAGCTACTCCACCAAGGGTGTCGATTTGGCCGCTCCGACAATCCCAGAACGATCAAGTAGGTCAGAATCGCCTCGAAAAAAATCACACACGCGCTGATCGGACGCGTCATCATCAGTGGCACCAGGTAGCCTGGCACCACCAATCCGGAAAGAGTCCAACCGAGGCGAAGATTAAAGAAGACCGACACCCAAACGCCAATCCACACGGTGGTGGATACGGTAATCGCCGAAGAATCGAAGGGGAAAATCGGAAGATTCAAGTCAGGCATTGTCGCTCTCCTGTTCAGGGGAGATTGACTGGGACTTGACCGATTCGTCGACGTCGACGTCCGGGTGCCGGTCTAATTCGTTGCAAGCCAAATCGATTTCGATCGACGGCTGATAGTTGCGGGCACATTCATATTTCAGCGTAGCACCCCATTGTCGCATCCAACGTGATACTTGGATCAATTGCTCGGTGTGTCGCTGTACCAGGACCGTGGCCGCCTTGCCCAAGTTGGTCGTGTGTGAAAACTGCCATCCTTGACCTGGTTCTTGTTCAACGTCGCTCACCGCTGATTTGGAGCTAACCACATCGAATCGGTAACGCAGCCGGGTATCCGTTCTGGTCGCACTTATCATGATCTGTGACTGCCGCGATGCATCGCTCAGCAGACACTCGATTGCAAACGAGAAAATCCGGCGCAGCAGCATTGGATTACTGATTGCGGTGGCATCTGTAATTTGAGATGTTTGTTTGATGTTGACGCCGCGAGATTCACATTCTTCTTTGCAGTTATCGAGCGAGGCCTGCAGAATTGCAGCCGTATCGATGGCGAAGAAGTCTTCCGCTTCCTCGCTCAGTCCAAAGCGAATCGCCGATTGACATTGCTCCACAGCATCCAGCACTTCAGCGGCAAGTGCGGTGTACATTTGCAACTCGCTGTCTTCATCTTTGCGATCGATGTCATTAGCAAATCTTTCCAGCCTCGACAATTGGTCTCGCAGAACGCCGGCCTGGGAGTCCGCAAACTGTGTTTGCCACACGTGCATATCGTGAAATAGCCGGCCGTCAACGTATTGGATACTGATGCACCGATTCTCGACACCTTCATCCGCCAGCACATCGGCTGAGCGCAGCGGCTTGACATACAGCACACTCGCCGCTTGATTGGCATCTTCCGGCGCCAACAGAATCTCTTCTGCGCGGTTGTCGATCAAACATTGCCGAACAAGCTCCTGACAATAGTGTGCTGACCGCTCCGTTATTGCCGCCAGGACGTCGCAACAATTGGTGTCCAGAACTGAGATGTTGCGATCTTGCAGATGGTCGATCATCGGCTTGTTGGACTTGATCAGGTTGCCGAACACGTCGTAGATAGCGACTGCGACTTCACTGCAATCCAAGGCACGGGCCAATAAATCTTCGTACCGTCGGTAATCAACTTCATCCTGGTACAACGCTCGCGCCGCGATACTCTCAGGCAGAAAGCAAAGCCGGCGGACCTTCGTATTAGAGAGTATCCGCTCGAGTTCTCGTTCACGTGTACCGGCCAGGAAGGCCGCCATCTTGTCGGCGAATTCCGAGAGACGATCCTCGAAGTCGGCTCTCGTCAGCGCGCCTACGGCTATCTCAAGAACCATGATCCCTTGAACGTCTGCGCCCTCAATCAGGGGAACCATGAACTGAGTACAGCTTTCATCGTTTGTTAAGAACGGCCGGTCCTCAAGCGTCACGGAGCTGCGCTGCTCGACCGGATTGCGAAACGGGACTCGGCTGATATCGCGCCGCTTTTCGGCGATCTCCGAGACGTCACAGCCGATCGTTGCGCGGACCTTTAAATGGACGGAACCTGTTTCCAGTTCCATCAGCACGAGTCGCTTGGGGTGGAAAATCTGATTTGCTGATGTCGCCACCGACGACCAAATCTCGTCGTAGGATGCGTTCCAAGTTGTCTTGATGTTGGTTTGCCGCAGTAGCTTCCACTGGTCAAAAAAGTGGGCCAGGATGTGAAAACGCGATTTCAGTACACCGATAAAGTTCAGCAGCGTGGCTGTCCAGATGGCTGCCAATGACAACTGGATCGATGCTGCCCAAATCGCTGCCCAAAACACCGCCGCTCCCATCACCAGCGCAGCGATTCCCGCGCGGATTATCCAACGCGGACGGATTTGCCGAAAGATAAGACTGCTAATCAGGGTGACGATCAACAACGTGATCAACATGACGAAGTGATTGGCATGCCGGATCGCGTTGTCCCCAAGGATTGTGACGAGAATATTTCCATGCAATTCGAGACGACTCATTCGTGCAGAGCCGCCTGTTGTCGGCGTGGCAATGCCAAGGCCATCTTCTTCATAGGCACCGATCAGAACGATTCGATCTTCAACCAATTCCGAGATAATTGTTTTGTTCAGGAATGACTCGCAGTCGACGTGCGGCAATGCTGAGGCGCCGCCCTGGAAGCGAATTCCGAACTCGCCGAAGGGGATTCTCGCTCGGGCTCCAAGTCGCGCCCTCGCCAACCGAGCTTCCAAGGATTCAAAAAGCTCTCGTTCGCCGTGGACTCGTACCTGGTGCCATCGGTAGCTGGGCTGTCCGGAGAGGCCAAGATCCAAAAATCCGCGGCGCAGCCGTGCTCTCGGGTCGCTGCGTTTGGCGAGATCGGCGAGTGTTGTTCCGACGACCAAGTTACGGGTGGCCCCGGTGGCCAAGATGCGTTCTTCCTGCGCATCCGACAACCGGCACGTGATGCCGATTCGCGAGGGCCGATACTGCTGGATTGCCGTGACTAGATCGACCAGGCGGTCGTCGCCGGAGGCAAATATTTCGCGATCCGCGTATACCAGCAACACATCATTGGCACGATAGGAACTGGCTTGTCGCGCGCCGGACAGGTCGCCAAGAAAGTCATCCGCGCAGCGAAACATTCCGCGCGCATGGACGAGCCATACCGCGAGCATGACAGTCAGAGCCATGACGGCCCCGAAGTTATCCGGCCGATGCGGATTACGCGACATAAGTCCCGTACTGAATGCCTGATTCTTCCGTTGTGATTTCCCGTGTAAAGTTAGGTCTAAACAGGGGAAAAGACGCCGAAAGCCGGGCTGGCCGGGCCGCGGACCAAAGGGACTTTCGCTACCAGTCAGATTATGAGGGTCGTGAGCATTGAAGCGGCGAGTTCTTACTCCCAGCCAC
>JBFJVZ010000060.1:0-24112 GCA_041623895.1 Pirellulaceae bacterium
ACACCTGGCGATTTGGAGCAACAGGAAAATCATTCCAGCTGCGCAGCGCGAGAACTTCCTGTACGAAGCCAACGAAATACGCGCGACCCTGCGCAAGACTGCCGCCAATCCGGCCTCCGCACAAGTATTGTCAGGCAGTATAAAGATGCCGCGGCCGACACCGGAACGCGGTGAGGCCGGACTGCTGGGTGCCGTCATCGGCTTCTTCGCAGGCTGTGGAGTGGGATTCGGTGCGGTCGCGTTGGTTTTCCCCCGGGAACCGCCTATGGCATTGGGCTTCGCAGTGTTCTTTGGACCGCCGGTCGTGGGCATCGTCTTGGGTGCGATCATCGGTCGACGCCGACACATGAATCGACTTTTGGCTCGAGCCGAAGCGAAACGGTCACGTGACGTAGTCGATTCCCCGTGTCAAGCCGAGATCATCCAGAGCGACGAATCCACGGTCACAGTACAAATCGGCGGGCAGGACATCGCGATGGATTGCAGACCTCTGACAGGTACATCGCATGCCAGCTTCCGCGACACTCGGTTAATTCGCGGCACGGATTGGATGGAGCTGCGACCGAGCAAGCGATCATACCTTTTCGGAATACTCGTGCTCGGAATGGGAGTGGGATTCGCGGTGCTGGGATTCCAGGCACCCGGCATCTGGCAGGGGTGGCCGTTTGGCCCCGGAAAGGGTCTTGTGCAAATTGCCGTGCAGTTCCTGCAACCTACCTGCTGGCTGGCGGCGTTGCTGTTCACCGGCGCCGGCCTGTTGTTTCTCTTTGGAAGAGACGGCGCTCGCTTCGAACAAAACACAGGACGGTTCTACTACGAATCCAAAACACTTTGGCGCAGGGCCAGTCGCCCCCTCGGCGATCTTTGTGCCGTGCAGTTCATTCCGGGCGAAACGCATAGCCTCGGTGTTGGTAGCGACCCGCCATATCGAAGCTATCAGCTGAACCTCGTGCTCAATGATCCGAATGAACCACGAGTCAACCTCTGCGACAACACTGACGTGGCGTGGCTGCAGGAAACGGGACAGCGGATTGCCGATTTTCTCGACCGGCCGTTTTTGGATTTGGTTTCCCAAAAGGCCGCCCAGAATAAGGGAGAAGAATAAGGGGCCGCACCTCTTAGAAGAATAAGGGGACGCACCTCTTTTTATGAGAGAAGAATAAGGGAGCAACGGAGAAAAAGGTGCGTCCCCTGGTCTCTCCAGCTTAAGACAGCGTTCCTTTAGCGCACTGACTTTGTCGTCCACGGCGTGCCATCCTATCCGGCGACCTCATGCAAACAATGAGGTGCGTCCCCTGGTATGTCCCATTTATTTTCCATCGCATTTCCCGACTTAGAAACATGCCTGCCCCCAACTTCGTGCCCCCCACTTCGCTCTGCCCGGACACGTTCCCGTAATGCAGGACACCTTCCGCTAACGTCTGATTGGGCGTTGATTCACGACTCGTTGCATGGAATTGTTCAGGCCGTTCATCAACGCGTTACTGCCGAAGAAAGATTTGTGGTGCCCGACCAGCCTGGTCGGATCTTGCTCAAAATCGTGGCGATCGATCAATGGATTCTGAACCACGAATTTGGCATCCCGCAGCATGCGGTTGCGGCCGACGTCACCAAGGGGACTGCGGCCAGGCATCCGGATGCCCAAGTCGCTGGGGCTGAACATGGTGGTCAGTTCTTGCATCAGATTGTCAGTTTGTAGCTCCGTTGGTGAAAAACCCAGCTCGCTCATACGCTCGGACTGCAGCCCGACCAGCCTCAAACCTGGATCCCTGCTCTGTCGTAACGATCGATAAGTCTGGCTCGCGAACTCCAATTCTGCTTGCAGATCATCGGGGGAAAGGAAGCCCGTCGCCACGTGATAGATCTTGCCCGCAGGTGTCATGAAAACGGTTTGTACGTTTTGGCGGCCTGCACCTCGGCCACAGGGCCCAGGAGGCTCATCGGGCGAGTGCGAAAAAGACATGCCCGTGTTGGCTGTGCCTTGAGTGTTCGTGTAGGTCGAGATGAATTTGGAAGCCAGGGTGTTGCCGACAGTCGGATCAGAGAACGACACGGTCCTCATGCGGTGACCGGCGCTTCACATGAAGCCTGACAGGTCTCCCAACACCCGAAACCACATGATCGGCTTGTCCTGCTCGGCAGCAAGCTGCTCCGCACGATCGATGGGTTGCCAATGGACACCGAATAACATTTCGTCGTTCTGCGGACTGGTCGGGGCAGCGTTGACGGGCAGCTTGGCTGTCTTGGGCAGCAGGCTGGTCAGGTTGGGAACCCGGTTGTCATGCTTGGGGAGCCGGTTGCTGATGTTGGCGCGCCGACTGGTTGTGAAGACCGGTTGCCGCGGTTCGCTGGGGGCTGCTGCCGGCCTTGCTTGCCGTCGCGCCAGCCGAATTTTGTTGATGGCGTAGGCCTGGTCTCGCTTGCTGATCCGGTCTATCGGGACGACGATCGATTTTCCATCATTGGTATGCAGAGTCAGTTCGCGTTGCTGGTACTTTGCCAACGCCGCAACAACCTCGAACTTGCCGGTGGCGTCTTTCCAGCATCGAGCCTGATCCTGGAATTCCAAAACTTCGCCGTCACCTGCAGCGGAAGTCGGTGTGAGGACAATCGCGGCACAAACCAAAACCGCCATCACCGCGCGGTTAGCCAGGCGTACAGGTCGCTTCACGAGAAATCTCCTGCGGAAATTGCAACACATCCGACAATTGGAGATGAGTCGTTTGCAGCCCGCCAATCGTCACAGAAAAGTTGAAAATGTTGCCGATGCCATCAAACAGGAAGGATGTGAGGGATGTGGCTCGACCGCCAGCGAGGAATTCGCGAACACGCCAAAGCAGGTGCACAAAGCTGCCACCAACACTTGCACGTTGCGGCCCTTGATTAGTTCCCCCATCAGTTCTGCCTCAGTGCTTCTCGAAGTTTCAGCTGCAGGTCATCCATCATCTGAGTCGTCGCATTCAAGCCCACGCTGGTGCCGAATCGTTTTTGCACCTGCGCCGTCAGCAGAGTCTGAGCAGCGGCGAGGTGATTTTTGTTCACCAGACGTTGCGAAACATCATTGATCGTCAGTTGACCCAAGAAGCGTTCGCCACGGGCAACTTGCTCCAACTGCTCCTCTGCCAATCGGAACGATTTTGCCAGCCGGTTCATGGCAGCCGCCTGGCTCGATACCTGGCTCAAGTCAAACACCTCGCCATCGATACTCAAATGCGTTGGCTCGATGGCGTGGTCTCCGAATTCGATCTTTAACAGCCAGTCGAAAGCTTCTTTCCCCTCGCGTGAAAACCATTTCATCTTTCCTGCCAACATGTGAGTCCTACGCTCGCGCCCGCGCGGATGAATCGGCGGCTGGAACGCGTCCACCTGGCCCTCGGTGACATGAACCAGCGTAAACGGATCATCGGGCCCAACCTGAACTGAGAACTTCGTTCCCAAGTCGACGATTCGGGCGCCGGGTGCGTCGACCTGGAAGCCGGTCGCGGATTCCGGCACAAACGCAGCCAGCGAACCTGATTTCAAGGTAATCGAGTTTTCGTTATCCAGGTTCAATTCGGTCGAGCCGTTTAACGTTAGCTCGGTTCCCTTCCCTAACCGCAATCTCGCTTTCCCCGAAGCCAGCTGGATCTTCTCCGAGGCAGCAGCGGCAGCGGGATCGAATCCGTCGCCCCAAACCGCGTCGCTTTCCTCCAACACCGAAACGACAGGCGTATACTGCGACGAAGGCGAGTCCTGCTTGGCGATCAGCGGAGCCTGCGCTTTGGCAGCGGGCGGATCAGCCGGGTCGCGGGGATCTTTCGTGACAGCCACCTCGTTGGGCAAGATGGCACGATCGCCTGCAGTCACTGATCGCCGTGGCGTGCTATCCGGACCTTGCTGCCTGCTGTCAGTCTGGTTGGTTGCCACGATGATCTCGGGCTCAGTTGTTGCCGGCACAGCCAGATCAACAGCCTGCGGTGCTCGTTGAGTCCTGTTGCCGGGTTCAGACACCGTGTCGGGTTCAGGCACTCTGCCGGGCTTCGTCGCCGGCTGCCCCGAGGTTTCTGGCGGCTTGCCAGCCTGCTGTCGGTTGTGCCGCACGTGTGCCGTGTAAATCGCAGCAGATACCGCCACCAATAGAATCGAAGCCGCAGTTGCGGCCACCAGCCACGTATTGCTGGAACGCGATGGTCGTTTGGGCTCCGCTCGTTCACTCTTCGGTCTCTGTGCAGCTGGCGTCGTTTGCATCACAACCGGTGGTGGCTCGACGCTTGGCGGCTGCTGTGCGATTCGCTGCTGAACACGACTGACAAACTGCGGAGTCGATTCGTCGAACCAAGCAGCGTCTTGTTGGGCAAAGTGTTCCAGCAGCAGATCGTTGGCGTACAGGTCGTTCAGGATCTGCTGCCGCTCCTCCGGCGCCGCGTTGTCCAAAAACAGGCTCAGCGCAATCACTTCCTCGTCGGATAGCGACTGACCATCCAACAACCGGGTCCACGTTTCGAGAACGTCTCGATGGTTCAATTCCTGACTTTCATTCCGGTGATGGACCTGCTTTGCGTTGCAGGCACTCGTGCAACGCTTGTCGTAATCTCAAAAACATCATACGCACGCCACTGCCGCTGCGGCCGATGTCATCCGCGATCGCTTGCGCCGTTTCGTTGTCTCGATAATGTCGCTGCAAGAGCTGCTGGTGCTCCGGTTGCAATTCGTCCAAACAGTCACGCAACGAATCAATGGCCTCACTGTTGTGACTCGTGTTTTCCCTGTATTCCAGCCTCGCCCGCGTCAACAGCTGCTGAGCCATGTTCTGTTCGTGTTGCCGCCGTGTGATCTGTTTGCGCAATGCGGAAAGCGACTTGTTTCTGGCGATCCCTAACAACCACGTGGAAAACTCGCTTTGCTGTTGAAATTGGTCCAGCGACTGGTAGGCCGCCACGAATACCTCTTGGGCAACTTCATCCGCCAAATCCCGATCGCTCAATATCCTGCGCACCATTCTCACGACTCGGCGATGAAATCGCCCCACCAAGTCGCCAAACGCGTCCCGATCACCATCGCACGCACGCCGCACGAGCGCGTCGGTGGTCAAATCTGAAGCGAGCTGAGCGTCGTGAGGGGAATCCATGAAATCATAGCAATGGGCAGGAGTGGGTCGCTCCAGCGTACAAGAACGTCACGCGAAAACGAAGAATATCGCGAAAAGATCCAATCGTAGTGTTCAAGGCCGCTCTTGCCGCACATTTTCATCGCCGGAGTCTCGAACACGACCGTGTTTGCCCCATCGCAATGTCGCCCCTCGAGACGTGCCTGCGGGTGCACCTAGGTCTTCGAGGAGTCTCTTGGGCAAGGCTGCTCTTTCCCTTCGGACCGGGTGATCTGAACCGTTCTGTCGAGCAAGCGAATGCCTACTTCTGGTGTCGAACTTCGGCCAATGACTGACAGCGAATTCAGGAAAGGGGACAGGCTTGCTGAAAGAACGTTTCGGCAAAAATCGGCCGCACTTTAACAGCCAGCCGTTCGTGCGACCACAAACCGGTTCACCTAAAACTTGACTCGATAACCCAATGCGGCTAGAGGAGTCTTAGCCAGTCTTCTCTGTTCGGCACCGAGGTTGATCCCATGCTTCGTTTCGTATTGCCACTGGCCGGGTTTTTTCTTGTTGCTAGTTCGCTTGCCGATGACGCCGTCTTGGCTAAGACAAACGGCGGTCAGCTTGCCAAGACGTTCCAAGTTCAAGTCACCGACAGCGACGAGAATCCGATCGCCGGCGCGACGGTGACGCCATGGGCGCTGCGATCTTCCCAGGGACATGGACGATGGCCCGTCGCAGACGACCCCGCCGACATGCCGCCCGAACCGGCCACCACCGGCGATGATGGCGTCCCCACAATTCGTTATCCGTTCTATCGCGACGTCGATGAACTCACTCGCACGATCAGCGTATCGGTGTCCCTGTCGCACCCATACCAGGGGACGCACCTCTTTTTTTTATGAGCAACGGAGAAAGAGGTGCGTCCCCTTATTGTCTTTTCCGGAGAAAGAGGTGCGTCCCCTTATTGTCTTTTCACCCTTATTGTCTTTTCAATGGGATAGACTAAAGATCCGGCGCTGGCGCCGGATAATCTTTTGTTCCCCGACGTAAGTCTCTCGGCCAGATTTGAATCCATACACCTCGCCTCAATCGATTTCTGACTCGTGTGTCTTGCAAGACGCGCACCTTTGTCCGGTTTGTGGCGAACCGCAGTCAAAGGTACGCCACGTGTTAGTTCCGTACGCTGTAAGTTGCACGAACTGTGGAACTCGCCTCACGGTGGTGTTGTCTGGACGTCTGAAACACTTCTTTCTTTTCTATCTCATGTCGCTGATTTTCGTTGGTGCCGCAACAATCAGAATGCCTGGCTGGACGATGGTAATCTCCATGCTCGCAACGTCTGGTTGCCTGATTGTTGTGTCAACCATCCTTGAGGCAAAGTATGGGGTTTTTCAAATCAAGTCCTGAATTCAGGTTTAGTCGACCGTTGCATTGACTGTTTGACTAGAACGATGTTCCAAGCCGAACGGGTTGGCGGTGCATTCGGCGCTGCAAAGAAGAAGGCAGATCCACGCCATGAACTGGAGATCGCCATGGCGCGGATGCTAATGGATACCACAATCGAATCGCTTTGATCGTCCCCTCATTGTCTTAATGTCTGATCCGGAGAAAGAGGTGCGTCCCCTTATTGTCTGACAATGAGGGCACTAGTTGAGTTGGTGTCATCGACCCTTCGCGCGCTTCTGCAGCCATGCGGCGTATTCGGTCACGGTGATCCGACCGTTATTGTCCGCATCGGCGCTCTTTGGCGACAACAGCATCTTGTCGTATTCGCTTTCCGTAAGTTCCTGGTCTTTGTTTTTGTCGTACCGAGCGACGATGCGGGTGGCATAGGTAACGATCTTTTCATCGAGTTGTTCGACGCCAAGACTGATCCGTGATGCCTACCAGGCACTTAACAAACCCAAGGCGGTCGCATTGAATAGATGCGACGATGCGGAAAACGGGTATGACGGCATCACCGTGAACGCGTTGCAGACCGCAATCAAGATAGCGACGGCAACCGGGATCACTTCAAGAACCAGATGCCGGGGCACTCGTAACATTCAGAAATCGCTGACAACGGATGGTTGGAACCGCAGGCGACCCTAGCGCCCTAGCATGATGTAATTCTAGCCTATCGAACACTTGGTTATGCCGCGTTTGGGACAAAGCCAATGCCGAGGCATTCCTTGCACGCTTGTACGCTGGGGATTTGATAGGCTTCACCGTCCACGTATCCGTGATAACACGCAGGGCATGCTGACCAGTCGGACGATCGTGTCCGAATTCTGCGGACAACGCGATCCCGAACCGCAGCAACATGCTCACTGCTATCGTAGATCGCGTCCAAGATTGTTTTGGCGGCTTCTTCGCCCGCCTTTGAACCGATTTTTCCCAATCCGACCATCGCTTCGTATCGTGGGCCAAACATGATTGATTTCTCAACAACGGTAATGAGTTGAGCGATGATGTCGTTGTCGGCTGTTGGCAGGTCTCCTGCAGCATCGACGAATGCCGACCATGATGACCACCCAGCATTCGGTGAGTTGTGTTCTTGCCAGATGCCTTTCAACCTGGTCGCGTCTTTTGTTAACACGCAGAGGAAACACTGCAGCTCCTCGTGCCCCTTCTGTTGTTTTGGATGCGAGATAGTCGAACGCGCAAAGCCGTCGAGTCGATTGATCTGATGTGTCGCGAGGAACGGGCCGTGAATCTTGTAGAGTCGTTCCGCAAGGTGGCTCGTACCATGAAAGACATCCATCGGTTCCGAAAACTCTGCCTTGACGACGATGTCAATCAGTTGATCGATGGTGCAGTTCTTCCACGAGTTAAAGATCTCCACGCGGGCGGCGGTCCGGTCGGTTTCTTTGGACTCGTCAATCAGCGTTTGCAGCGTTGTAGAAGCAGCCGACAGAAAACGCCCTTTCGTTGGTCCGTTGTAGTCTGTGGACATAGCTTCTAGCGCCGTAAATCGGTCTTCAGCGGTGGCATTTGCCGGAATCGGGTGAACTGCGACAATCACGTTTTTGTCCGTTGCCCATACGACATAGCATTCGTTGTGCTGCTTGATGATCTCTAGTGCTTGGTCATTTGTGAGCATCGGAATTGGGCCGCGCAACGGTTGGGATCAGCGGGCGGCAACCCAAGACGGTCCATCAGCAATCGCGATGACGCCGCCCCGTCACAGCACGCCCAACATGGCTGTGATCTTGTAGGGCACAAGTACCCTGTGCTTAGTTCAAGTTACTTCCACGGGAGTAATGTTACCAAATGATAGCTCGTAGAAGTGAGTACGAGGCGAGGGCAACTTCGGGTAGCTAACGAACCGAGGGGGCTTGCTACGATGAGATATCACAGCAAGTTGGCGATCGATTTCGCGACGCGATACGGGATCGGTTCAAGGCGATCGTCGAAAGGCCAGAGTCCTTCACTTGCATTCACAATCAACAGCGAGTCGCCTTGGTGCACGGATTTCCTTACCTCGGCTCAGCGTCAGAGCGTTTCTGCAAATGCACATCGGTCGCAACCACGTGTTCCCGCTTCCGCTACAGATCGGCGAAGGCAGCTTCGATTAGCTCGGCTTGTTCGATCTTGTGCGTGGCCATGCTGCCGGTGCTGGGGCTGGCTGATTCTTCTCGGGTGATCTGCTTCAGATCGAACCGTTCACTCAGCTCGTCGGAAAACTTCAGTTTGATGTACGGCCATGCGCCCATGTTCTTGGGTTCTTCCTGAACCCAAAAGATTTCTGTGCCCTCCGGCAAACCGATTAGCGACTCGAACAATTCGTCAACCGAAAGCGGATACAGTTGCTCGATTCGCATGATCGCGACATCTTCGATGCTTCGCTCTTCAAGCGTTTCCAGCAGGTCGTAATAGACCTTTCCGGTGCACAGCAACAAGCGGCGGCATTTCTCTAATGGCACCAGGTCATCGGGCAAGATCTTGCGAAAACTTCCGGCGGCGATTTCCTCGATCTCGCTGATTACCCGTGGATGCCGGAGCAAGCTCTTGGGTGTCAGGCAGACCAATGGTTTCTTCCATTTGCGGATCACCTGTCGACGCAAAAGGTGATAATACTGTGCCGGTGTGGTCGGCTGGACGACTTGGATGTTGTCTTCGGCGGCCATGGCCAGAAAACGTTCCACCCGCGCACTGCAGTGTTCGGGGCCTTGTCCCTCGAAGCCGTGGGGCAGCAGCATTACCAGCCCGCTCAACCGGTTCCATTTGTCTTCGGCGCTGGCGATGAACTGGTCGACGATGACTTGGGCACAATTCCAAAAATCGCCGAACTGCGCTTCCCATACGGTCAATCCGTGTGGCTTATCGAGCGAATATCCGTACTCGAATCCCAGCACGCCTGCTTCACAGAGCGGGCTATTGTGCAATTCGATCGTCGCCTGTTTTTTGTCAAGATTCGCCAGCGGGGTGTAAGTTTCGCCAGTCTTTGTGTTGTGCAAAACGGCGTGGCGATGGCTGAACGTACCGCGCTGGCAATCTTGCCCCGTCATCCGGATGGGATGGCCGCTATCCAGCAACGTGGCCATGGCAGCCGCTTCGGCAGTGGCCCAGTCGAAGGGTCGCTCGCCGGTTGCCATTTCCCGCCGCTGTGCCATGGGGCGGCGTAGTTTCTTGTGTGCTGCAAAGCCTCGCGGCAGCCGCGTCAGAGCGCCAACGAGTTCAGACAGTCGCTCGCGGTCAAAGCTGGTGTCGGTGGGCTCGGTCGGCTCGGGGCCGCCAAAATACTCACTCCAGTTGGCCGCCAGGGTTTGCGTATCGGGCACGAATTCTTCGTTTTGGCTGGCAGCAAATTCGCGTTCCAGTTTCTCGGTCCGGCTCTTGGTGATTTCTTCCGCCTCCTCTGGGGCGATCTTGCCAAGCTCCATCAGTCCTTGCAGGTATCGTTCGCGGACCGTCGGCCGGGCGTCGATTTTGGCGTACATCAGCGGCTGGGTGAAGCGAGGTTCGTCACCTTCGTTGTGGCCCCAGCGTCGATAGGCGTACAAGTCGATGACGACATCGCGGTGGAACTCTTTGCGAAAGTCCATCGCCAGCGAGACGACTTGGGCGACCGCTTCGGGGTCCTCACCGTTGACGTGAAAGATCGGTATTTGAAGCATCTTTGCCACGTCGGTGGCGTAAGTCGAACTGCGTCCCTGCTGCGGTTCCGTGGTGAACCCGACCTGATTGTTGATGACGATGTGCAAGGTCCCGCCGGTTCGGTAGCCTTCCAGTTCACTCAGGTTCAGGGTTTCTTGCACAATCCCTTCGCCGGCAAAGGCAGCATCGCCGTGTACCAGGATCGTCAGCACTTGTTGCCGATGGCTGTCGCCGGCCAGATCTTGTTTGCAGCGCGTTCGTCCCAAGGCCACCGGGTTGACGAACTCCAGGTGACTGGGATTGAAACATAGCGAGATATGAATCTTGTCACCGGCCGCGGTTCGCCAGTCACTGCTGTAGCCAAGGTGGTATCGCACGTCGCCGCCGCCGCGGCTCATCTCCGGGTCCGGATCATCGAACGACCAAAAGATGTTCATGGCCCGCTTTTTCAGGATGTTAGCCATCACGTTCAGCCGGCCGCGGTGGGCCATCCCCATCACGACCTGCTGAACTTTGTGTTGTCCCGCTTTTTCCAAGGCCAAGTCCAGCATCGGGATCAGGCTTTCGGCGCCTTCCAGTGAGAACGTTTTGGCACCAACAAACTTGCGGCGTACGAATTCTTCGAAGATCGACGCGTCGGCGAGTCGGGTGTAGATCCGCCGCTGCACGTCGTGGGAAAGATCCAGACGGTTTTCGGTGGTTTCCATTCGCCGCTGCAGCCAATCGCGAATGTTGCGATTGTCGATATGCATGAACTGCGCACCGATGCTGCGACAATAGGTGTTCTGCAGTTTCTTGAGAATCACATCCAGCGTACCGCCGCTGACGTTGGCCAGCGCGCTGCTATCAAGCGGACGCCGCAAGTCATCATCGCTAAGACCGTACAGCGTCGGACTCAGATCGGGGCCGGCAGGTTGAAGCAGTCCCAGCGGGTCGAGATTGGCGACCAAATGACCTCGCACTCGGTATTCGCGGACCAGCTGGTTGACGCGATCTTGAATACGCGACATCCAGAGTGCCTGGTCGGTCAATACGTCGCCGGTCGAATCACGGCGATCAATGACTGCCGTGTTGCGTCCGTTGCCCGAAGACGGCTTGTCTGTACCCGAAGCCGGATGGTCTGAGGTGCGTGTTTGTGAATCCGGTTTCGCTCGACTTCGACTTGCTTCGGCACCGATCACGAACTGCTCGAAGTATTGTCGCCACGTTTCCGAAACGCTCTCGGGGTCCTGGACGTATTGGACATACAAATCGTCGATGTAGTCCAAGCTGTAACTATTCATGGCGGCGGCAGCAGGCCGATAAAACGCGGGAGGGAAGGGCAGGGGAGATGGTCATTTCATCGATCCGTGGTGTGCGGGCGGAGGGATCACGCACTGAAAGCACTTTAGATAATCCGCTGGGCCGTCGATACCCTTGTGGCGGGTGTCAAGAAGTATATTTTGCTGGGTACCCTGTAAAGTCCAGTGCTCAAGCGAAGCGAGAGCGAGCGCGCCCCGCTCCCCGACCGCTCGCTGGCGTTGACGTTCACACCGCCTGCGAAATTCTGATACATGGCCGTTTTGATCCAAGTCCGCGATGCCCACAAACGATTTGGCGACCAGGTCCTCTTGGACGGCGCCGAACTGTCGCTGGTGGATGATGTCAAAGTCGGCTTCATCGGCCGCAACGGGGCCGGGAAATCGACGCTCCTGCGAGTTTTGTTGGGAGACGAGGATTTGGAGAAGGGCGAGGTCATTCACCACCCCACGCTGCGAATCGGCTACCTCCGTCAACACGATCCCTTTCATCCCGGCGAATCCGCGCTCGAATTCCTGATGCGGGACAGCGACCAGCCGGATTGGCGGTGCGGCGAGGTGGCGGGCCAATTCGAATTGAAAGGACCCTATCTGGAAGGCCCGGTCAAGGAACTCTCCGGTGGTTGGCAGACAAGAGTCAAATTGGCGGCGCTGCTGTTGCACGATCCGAACCTGTTAATGTTGGATGAACCGACCAACTTTCTGGACCTGCGGACTCAGATCCTGTTGGAACACTTCCTCAGGGACTTCAACAAAGCCGCCTTGATCGTCAGCCACGATCGAGCTTTTCTAAAGGCAACTTGCTCACAAACGCTGGAGCTGTCTCGGGGCAAACTGACCATGTTTCCGGGCAAGATCGATGCCTTTCTGGATTACCGCGAGGAACGCCGCGAACACGATCGACGCGTCAATGCCACGGTGATCGCGAAACAAAAACAATTGCAGCGGTTTATCGAGCGGAATCGCGCCAACGCTGCGACTGCCAGTCAGGCCCGCAGCAAGGCGAAACAACTTGAGCGGTTGCAAACGGTCGAGCTTGAAGTCGACGAACCGAATGTGCACGTCCGCGCCCCCCGAGTCCAGCCGCGGCAGGGCACTGCGGTTCGCTGCGAGGGCCTATCGATCGGTTACCCCGATCATCTGGTTGCCGACAACATCGCCTTGGAGATCGAACATGGGCAGCGTGTCGCGATCGTTGGTGACAACGGGCAGGGCAAGACGACATTGCTCCGCTCGTTGGTCTATTCGCTGGACCCGTTGGCTGGTTCGATCAAATGGGGGCACGGTGTCAGCATCGGCACGTACGCCCAGCATGTTTACACATCGCTGGACGAACGAATGACGGTCATCGAGCACTTGGAATACGCCTCGGATGCCGAGACAACGCGTCAAGACTTGTTGGCCATGGCCGGCGCATTGCTGTTTCGCGACGACCATATTCAGAAGAAAATCAGAGTTCTCAGTGGCGGCGAGCGAGCGAGGCTCTGTTTGGCCGGTCTGCTGTTGGGGACCGACAACGTGTTGGTCTTGGACGAACCGGGCAACCATTTGGATGTGGAGACGGTCGAAGCACTTGCTGAGGCACTGCGGCAGTATCTGGGTACCGTAATCTTCACCAGTCACGATCGTCACTTCATGCGGCGGGTCGCCACCAACGTTGTCGAAGTCCGCGACGGCAGCGCGAAGAATTACTTTGGTGACTACGACAATTACTTGCAGTCAATCGAAAGCGAGATTGACGAAGGAGAACGACAGCGCGCCGCCGGCAAGTCCAATTCCAAGAGCCTGGTGGCACGGGCCCCCAAAGCAAAACCGACCGATTATCGCCAGGCACAGCGGGAGCAACGCAAGGTCGAAAAGGAGATCAAGAATCTGGAGAAAAGAATTTCCCGACTGGATGATGAAAAACGTGCGGTCGGTGAGAAATTGCTCAAGGAAACCGATCCGGACGAGGCGGTCCGGCTACATCAGGAGCAGTCTCGAATCGCCGATGAATTACAGCAAGCCGAAGAGCGTTGGCTGGAACTGAGCGGTGACGCTTAGTGCGCAGTGTCGCCGAGTTCGGTAGTTCAGTGTCGCCGAACTCTCCGAGTTCGTTAAACGGAGGGAATCCCATTCGGAGACCGGGACGACATTGTCGCCGAGTTCGGTTACGTTGGTATTCATGAATCGCCCCCTGCCTCCATCACCGCTTTGCATTGGCGACGTTGTTATCGATCCGCCGATCTTGCAGGCCCCCATGGCTGGTTTTACCAACGCGGCGTTCCGGCAAATCGTCCGCGAGTTCGGCGGCGCCGGCCTGTTAGCGACCGAAATGGTCAATGCCCGTGGCTTTGTCTGGATGGACGAAAACGAAGCCGAGCATCCCGATCGACTGTGGGGAGTGGCGGAAGAAGCCAGGCCGTTGGCCGTGCAAATTTGGGATAACGACCCGGAGACGATGGCCAAAGTCGGCAAGCGACTGGCCGAAGAGTATCGAGTCAGCGTGGTCGATATCAACTTTGGTTGTCCGGTCCGACAAGTTACCGAGAAAGCTCACAGCGGCAGCTACCTGTTGCGTGAGCCCAACCGCATGTTTCAGATCATCAGCAAGTTGGTTGAAGTTTGCAGTCCGACGCCGGTCACCGCCAAGATTCGACTCGGCTCCACCCGGGACCACGTCAACTGCAACGAAGTCGCCCGCGTCGTCGAAGAAGCGGGTGCGGCCGCGCTGACGGTGCACGGCCGCACTGCCCAGGACATGTTCCGCGGTAACGCCGATTGGCAGCGAATCAGCGAGATCAAGTCGCACTTGAAAAAGATTCCCCTGATTGGCAACGGCGATCTGGATTCAGCCCAGAAAGTGGTCGCGGCCTTTACCAATTACAACGTGGACGGAGTGATGATCGCACGCGCCTGTCTGGGCCGGCCCTGGTTATTCGCGCAGGCAGCCGCCGCACTGCGCGGCGATCCGGTCCCGCCGGATCCGACGCTCCCACAACAACGCCGCTGTATGTTGCATCATTACCGCTTGGTGGTGAAGCGATTCGGGGAAGAGAAGGGTACGGTGCTGATGCGCAAGTACGCCTGTTGTTATGCCCAGGGCAAGCACGGCGCCCGGCACTTTCGTTCGCATGTCGCTAATGTTTCCACCGCGGACGAATTTTATCGGGTGGTCGAAGAGTATTTTCCCAACCAGGAAAAACCAGTGGCCGCCGCATCGTAGAAGGTTCCAACCTCGATAGGGCAGAGCGGCAGGTTCAACCTTCTTCCCACCCCGAGGGTAGCGTTCGTCTGCGGAAATCTAGCGCAAATTCAGATGTCTCGTAGGCCAGGACTTGTCCTGGAAAATAAGGCGCCAGGACAAGTCCTGGCCTACCGATGATCCCACATCAATGATGAAATTGCTCGATTGTCGTCGTTTGCTCCGCCACCGAACGGGGACTACAAAACGTCGTTCGCCAACGACGACTGACGGCGCTCGGCAACGAGCGGACGTTGTTATTCCAGCAGCCCGCGCACGTAATCCTTAAACCCGCGCATGTCATCGGGAGTCTGTCCCGGGCCGATGATCAGCGGGCCATCGTTGGCGGGGCCGCGCAAGCCGTGGCTGCCGCGTACCAACGTCGCGTCCAGCGGGATCACATCCATCTTGTAACGAAACCCGAGCTTCTTTTGGGCGACTCGAGCGATGGCGCGAGCCTTGCTGGTGAGGAACAGCTCGCAGGGGTCGTAGCCCGGTTTACGATGAATGTCCACCGTGCGGGCAAAGTCGGGTGCCCGCGCATCGTCCATCCAGTAGTAATAGCTGAACCAGGCGTTGGGCTGAGCCAGTGCGATCAATTCGCCACTACGAGGGTGATCCAGTTCCAGTTCGCCAGGCTCGACCACTCGATCGATGCCGGTAGCGGACTGCAGACGCGAGCGGACATCTTCGATCATCGCCGCATCGCGGACATAGACGTGCGCAATCTGGTGATCGGCAACGGCGAAGGCAGCAGATTCTCCCGGCAGCAGCATTTCGCCGAACGGTCCGTCACGAACGGTCAGCCAGCCCGCTTGCCGCAAGATCCGATTGATGTGCACCGGATGATCGACCGCCGTCAGCCCGTATTCAGAGACGACGACGACTTCCGCATCGACATCGCGGGCCGCATCAATGATTTGCGCTGCGCACTGGTCGACTTCGGCGACCCGCGCCGGATCATGTTGGGGAAAACGCTGAAAGTCGTAATCCAAGTGCGGCAGATAGGCGAGCGTTAGCTGTGGTTTCTTTTTTCGCAGCACCACCGCGGTCGCCTCCGCGATCCACGCCGAGCAGTCGAGTCCGGCAGCGGGTCCCCAAAAAGTGAAAAATGGAAACGGCCCCAGTCGCCCGGTCAGGTCGCATTCGGTGCGGTCGATAATGTCGAACACTTTCGAGCCATCGCAGCCGTAGTGCGGCTTGGGCGTTGCGCTGTACCGGACGGGAGAGGATTGGTTGAACCACCAAAACAGCTTGGCTGTCTCAACGCCCTCGTAGAGCTTTTCGCCTTGAATCAAGGAGTTGGCTTGTTGCCAAAAGCGGACTTCTTGCGTGTCGCGAAAATACCACCCGTTGCCGACGATGCCGTGATCCCGAGGGGCAAGTCCCGTCAGCATCGTTGCCTGCGCAGTACAGGTGACTGCGGGAATCGGGCTCCGCCACGGGTGGGCATCACCCAGCGAGGAAACCGCGGGTGCATGCTGTGCCAGACTGGGCGTCAGTCCAACCACATTGATGATGCAGACTCGCTTCATTGCCACATCATAGCTGGCGTGCCTGTCAGGAGGGTTCCGCTTTTGCCAGTTCGTTATTCTTATACTTTCGCCAATATTGGTCGAGTTGGCGTTTGACAATCCCGCTCATGATGAAGACGCCCAACAGGTTGGGGAAACTCATCCCCAGAATCATCAGGTCACTGAAATCCAGAATATTCCCGCGGGTCACGATCGAGCCCAGGACTGCAAAAATCAGGAACACGACCTTGTAGATCATCGATGTTCGCGCGCCGAACAATTCGACCCAGCAGCGTTCTCCGTAGTACGACCAACTGATACAGGTCGAGTAGGCGAACAGCACGACAGCCAAGTACAGGATGTATCGGAACCAATCGTGTCCACCGGTCACGAAGGCGAACAGCGTGACCTTTGCTCCTTGACTGGCCTGGACGGCATCAGCTGTCTCGGGAGCGTCGTAAGCTCCCGTAATCACCACGACCAGGGCGGTCATGGTGCAGACCACCACCGTATCAATGAACGGCTCCAGCAGGGCAACGATTCCTTCACTGACCGGTTCGTCGGTTCTGGCAGCCGAGTGGACGATGGCGGCCGAACCCACACCTGCTTCGTTGCTGAAGACCGCGCGTTGAATCCCGATCACCAGGACACCCAGAAAACCGCCGTAGGCTGCTTGCGGTGAAAACGCCTCACTGACGATCATCGTGATTGCGGCCGGAATAGCGTTCGCGTTAACAGCCAAGATGTACAGTGCGGCGATCACGTAGGCGATGCACATGAAGGGTACGATTCTGGCTGCAACGGCACCGATGGTGCGAATACCGCCGATGATCACCAACCCGATTGCGACGGCCATGACGATGCCATACAGGTACGGATGATCTTGCAGAATCGGCACGTCATCGCGGAGGACTTCCAGTGACTGGCCGACCTGGAACGCATTTCCACCGCCGAAACTCGCCCCGATACAAAGCACCATGAAGACCACAGCCAACACGTTGCCCAGCTTGGCGAAGCCGAGATCTTTCAAGCCGGTTCTTAAATAACGCATCGGGCCGCCCAACACAGTGCCATCCACTTCGGTCACCCGATACAGCTGTCCCAGCGTGCATTCGGCGAACTTGGCGGTCATGCCGAGTAGTCCGACCAGAATGATCCAAAAGGTTGCCCCCGGGCCGCCGCTGCTAATCGCGATGGCGACACCCGCGATGTTGCCCAGCCCGACAGTTGCCGAAAGCGCAGCGGCAAGCGCTTGAAAGTGTGAGACTTCGCCCGGTTCCCCCGGCGTGTCGTATTTGCCGCGTGTCAGGTCGATGGCGTGTCGGAAAGCGCGCAGGTTGATGAAGCCCATTTTGATCGTCAAGAACAGACCGCCGGCTAACAGCCAGGCCACGACAAAAGGGATCTTCGTGCCCAACCACTGTTCGGTCCCAAAGTCAAAAAAGAGCACCGTCGCGGTAGGCGCCACAACGTATTGGCCGAACGCGCCGTCGATCTTTTGGATCCAGGTGGTTTTGGTTTCGGCTGGCTGGTCGGTTTGATCTTGCTGCTGCGTCCGGCTGTTCGCTTCGGCCGCATCGTCAGCTGGGCTGTTGCCGTCTTGCGCCGCAGCGGTCTGTTCTGTGGGGGCATCGTCAACAACGGTATCGCCCTGTTCCCCGCTGGTGGTCTGTTCTGTGGGGGCATCCGATTGCGGTGAGGCCCAAAGCGTGGCTGGGGCCAAAAACGATGCGAATGCTAGCAGCAGTAAGATTCGGGCAACGGCCATGGCGCACTCAGGAGGCAGCGTTAACTGGACGAAACAGGCTGGAGATTGTGAATCAGCAACAGGCTAAGGACTAGATCGCCTGAAATCGACACCAACTAAGCCGCCGGGCAACGCCGTAGCGGATTCTTGTAGCCGGATTCGCCAGAATTCGGGGGTTTTCCTCGGCACGACCGAAGTCTGGCGACTCCGGCTACGAAAGAAATGCTGCGAAACTGGGAACACAAATTCGCTACGAGCTCCGTAAAGGGGGGGTACAAAATCGCCGAAAACAAGCGAATTGTCGTTCGCGGGCGCGCGAATTCGTCGTCGATATCACGGGACGAAGTGCGAAAAAACAGCCCGCGCAGAAATCAGCCGGCAGAGTTGGGAAAAACCTATTCGCGGGGGTAGGCTGAAAAGAGAAAAGTGGTCAGGGGCGGGCTCGAACCGCCGACACCGGCCTTTTCAGGGCCGTGCTCTACCAACTGAGCTACCTGACCAAAATGGCATCGCTCCCTCACCAGCAGCGATCAAACTATCAAAAGCGGGTGCGAGGATCAATTCGACGGGGGGCGATCCTAGGGTATGATGCTAAATCCCGTCAATCGGTTCGTTTAGACAATTAGCCAGCAAAGAAATCGATCGATTCCAGCCATGGTGAGAAGCAAAATGAGATTTGCAAAGAGCTCGATTCACGTTGCCGTGACACTGATTCTTTTCGTCGCCTGCTCGCTGCCGAGCCGTCGGGCCTGGAGCTACACGCCGCAAGATCCGGTTGTCCAAGCGATGGTCAATCGTGGGCTCGCGTACTTGGAAGGCGTTGACTGGAAGGGCGGGATCAAGCAGATGGACGGCACAAAAATCTTGGCCGCTTATGCCCATTACAAGGTCAAGCACAATCCGAGTCATCCTTTGGTTCAGGAGGGCATCAAGTCGGTCAATGCAATCTTGAAAATTGTTGAGACCGATCCGAACTCGAAAAAGATGAATTACGAAGTTGCGGTAGCGGTTTTGCTGTTGGCCGAGATCGACCCCAAAGCTTACGACTCACAGCTACGGACGTTTCAGAAATACCTGTTCGATGCTCAGCGAGCTCATGGCGGCTGGACGTATTTTGCGGTCGAGCATGGTGATGTTTCCCAAACGCAATACGCATTGTTGGCGATTTGGACCCTCGATCGCGTGGGCATCAAGCTTGACTACCGCAAGGTCGCCGCTGCGGCTCAGTGGCTGTTGCGCGTTCAAGATCCATCGGGTGCCTGGCCGTATCACGGTGTCGACCCCGGTCGTGGAGGTCTGATCGGGCAAGACGAGCTGAGTTATTCCATGGCGATTGCTGGCGGCAGCAGTGTTTTGATAGCCGGTGACGCACTCCGGCTGTGGGGTGACCTTACCGAGAACGACACGGGCATTTTCGGTCTGCCGCAAGCGGTCAAAGTTTCCAGGGCCGATGAAAATGTCGAGCGGCGGCAACGCGCCTCGCTTTCCTCAAAACCGATATTGGCCGCCTGCGATCGGATGGACGCTTATCGGGGCAAGAATCCGTATCGCCGCAAGCCCGACGATTGGTTTTATTACCAGCTGTATACCTTGGAGCGTTACGAGAGCTTTCTGGAGACCGCTTATGCCGAGTCAAAGGATTTGAGTCCGGACTGGTACAATCGAGGCGTCGACGAGTTGCGAAGATCTCAGGATGGCCGTAGCGGTGGCTGGATCGCTGGCTCTCCGGCTTCGCATCCGGTCAAGACCGCGTTCGCCGTTCTGTTTCTGATTCGCAGTACCCAAACCGCGATCAAGACGATGGGTGAAGGTACTGCGCGAGGCGGTTGGGGATTCGGCGAAGATGTCAGCAAAGCCGAATTGGGGGCCGACGGCAGTGTCAAAACAAAGCCGATCGCGGTCGCCGTGACCGATTTGCTGAACATTTTGGAAGGCGACAATGCCGACTCGTTGGCTGACAAGTCATTGCCGGAAGATCTGCAGTTGTCGGAAGAACCGGTGGCCAGGGCTGCCCAGCTGGACCGTTTGGAGCGTTTGGTGCGGGGCAGCAGATCGTGGCAGGCCCGCCGGGTCGCCTCGCGATTGTTAGGCAAGAGTGACGAGTTCCGGGTGGTCCCTGCTCTGATTTTCGCACTCACCGATCCCGACCCCATGGTCAAGCGTTTTGCCCGTGACGGACTGCGCTACATCAGTCGTAAGTTCGAGGGTTTCGGCATGCCGGACAAGCCATCGGTGGCACAAATCAACGATGCTCAGAAGAAGTGGCGTGCCTGGTACTTGAGCGTGCGACCGGATTACGTGTTTATCGACCAGTGATGATCCGCTCTGGTTTACCTTCGATTAGGCCAGCAAGTACACTAACGGGTAACCAGCGACGCGGCATCAATCCTTCGGAAAACCCAGATGGCATCGGTAACTGAAACCGACTCGGCGGTCGACGACCTCAGCGGTCCCGACGAGCTCGATCAGCGCGATCAAGAACGCCAGATGATGCGAATCAGTCGATTCGACATCGTCACCTCGCTGTTCATGGCCTTGATACTGTTCATCGGCACGTTCGTGCTGATGTTGTTCATCATTTGGTTATTGAGTGGCGATCCAAGACCAAAGCCGCTGGCGCCGCTGATTGAGAATCCGGCGGGCCGCGGTGAAAACCCGGAAGGCTTTGAACGCGACTTTGAACCGCCGGGTGCGGAGGAAGTCGAAGAGCTGATGGAGCCAACTTTGGCCGATACGATTGAAGCGGTTACCGACGCGGTCAGCACGGTCGCCGCGTCGCTGACAACCGCCGACACCAGTCAAACCGCGACCACCACGGGAACAGGACAAGGTGACAGTCGTCCGCCCGGGCCAGCCGGTGAGGGTGACGACATCATCCCGCGGTGGGAACGCTGGGAGCTGAATTTCAAAGCCAGCAATCAACGCGAGTACGCTCAGCAATTGGACTTTTACAAAATCGAATTGGGTGCTTTCGGTGGTGGTTTGCAGGGACTCGACTATGCATCCAACTTGTCGACCGCACCGAAGAAGAGCCACAACGACAATCCGAAAGAAGAGAAACGAATCTACTTCTCTTGGAAGTCGGCGACACCGTTCATCTCCTACGAGCGGAATTTTCTGCAGCGCGCCGGAGTGCAGCTGCCGGCGGGGCGTAACGTCGTTCGAATGATTCCCAAGTCTCTGGAAGACATCCTGGCCAATTTGGAAAAAGACTACGCCGACAGCAAGAGCAAGGTTTGGCCAAACGACATCGCCAAAACCGTTTTTGAGAGTAAAGCGAGCGGCAGCGGCTATTCATTCGAGGTCACGAGCCAACGGTACCGGAGGGGCAGGTAGACAATGCGTTCGAGATTGGCGCGAATCATCGCCATTCTTAACGAGCATGCATTCATTCCTCAGCTTCAGGATGGGATCGTGACGCCAGTCATTCACTTGGAATCTCCACGACGCCCCGCCGCGCGATTGCCAGCAGGCTCGGGTACCGGCGCTTTACCCGTGATGCAACCAAGTCGATTTGACTTGCTGACATCGTTCTTGTTGGCCGTGCTGGTTTTGGTTGCCAGCTGGGTGCTGGCGCTGTTGATGATTTGGATGCTGGCGGGGACAGAACCGGAATTGCCGGATCGTCAACCACCATTGCTGTTGGCGTCGGCTGCCGCACCTGCGGGGGAGCAAGCAGATTTTGAAGTGCCCGCTGCGGCGGAAGTCACCGATCTGGCCGCGCCAACCCTGGCGAACCTGGTAGCCGACATCGAAACCTTCAGTCAGAACGTTGTGCAAGAAGACGGCGTTGAGTCGACCCTCGCAACAGCGTCGGCTGACAACCGGAGCGCCGGGCCGTCAGAGGAAGGCCGCGACAGAGTTGGCGTGCGGCTGCGTTGGGAGCTGACCTTTCGTGCCTCAGGCCGCCAGGACTATGCCCGGCAACTGGACTTTCATGGCATCGAATTGGCCGCTTTCGGCGGTGTTCGACCGGGACTTGACTACGCTTCGCAGCTGACCGTGGGGCCGTGGGCTCGGCATGCCGCGAACCCCCGCGGCGAACAGCGGCTTTATTTCTCCTGGGTCCGTCCAAGTCCCTTGGCGACGTACGAGCGACAGCTACTTGAGCGGGCCGGAATTGTCAGCGGTGGCAGACAAATCGTGAAATTTATTCCCCCGGAGCTGGAAATCCGGCTCGCCGACCTTGAACTTGAATATGCTCAGTCTTTCGGGGTTTCCACCCCGCAGTTGATTGCCAGAACCGTATTTCGCAGTGAGCCCATGCGAACCGGTTACCGGTTCATCGTGGCCAGCCAGCGATACAAACGCGGCTCGTCGGTGGTCAGCGGCGGGGCAAAAAACTAACTTGTCAGAATTAAGTGGTGTGATCGGAGCGCCGGCCGGACCGGACAGCTGGACGGGAAGGTCGTTGGTGGCCTTCGGTGCCCGCCGCTCACGCAGATTACTCGTTCGCTAGAAAAGGCCTGGAAATAGATGTTTCTTGCTGAAATGTCGTTATTCGACATCATTGCCAACGCAACCTACTTTGCCTTGGCGGCCGTTGCACTCTGGGGGTTGTACTGCATCGTGGTCGTTTGGACGCGAGTGGCACAAAAACGCTTCAAGAACGAGAAAGAGCAAGATGCGTTCTTGGACGACATCGAACAGATGCTCAGTGCCGGAGACTTTGAAGGCGTGGCCGAATACTGCGATGGTGATTCGCGCGCCATTCCGCAAATGCTGGAGCTGGCTGTTGCCCATCATGAGCTGGGATTCAAGCGTGCGCGGCAAATCATGATGGACCGATACCAGCGCGACGTGATGGCGGACTTGGAGTACCGGCTTAGTTGGGTGGGAACCGTGATCAAGAGTGCTCCGATGATTGGACTGTTCGGAACGGTGTTCGGAATGATGGGCGCCTTCAAGACACTTGCCACGGCGGAGACGGTCGAGCCGGCAGCCTTGGCCGGTGACATTCAGCTGGCCTTGATCACGACCGCCAGTGGTTTGGCGATCGCCATTCCGCTGATCATCCTGGTGGCCAATGTCAACATTCGAATCGCCAAGATGGAAGACCTGGTAGGAGCCGGGATGACGCGATCACTCGACGCGTTCAAATCGGGGATTGCTAACGGTGGCCCGGGCGCACGGGCGACTTCGGTGGAGGTGGCTGACGCACTGTAATCCATTAGCAATACATTTTCTTACAAGTAAACGAACAAAGCGAATCTGATGGACGACGACGATCTTGTACTGCCGCGCAGAAAACGTGATGAAGAAGAAATGGACATCACGCCGATGATCGACATTACTTTTTTGCTGCTGATCTTCTTTGTTGTCTGCTCCAAAATGGATCCCACCCAGACCGGGATGATTCCCGATGCGGATAACGGAGTCGCCGTGTCGGCCAAAGACTCGGCCGTGATCTTCATCGAACCGGCGGGCAAAGACAAAGTTAAAGTCATGCGTCTGGATAAAACAGAGTTCAGCACCGATGAGGCGATTCAAAGCTCGGAGATCGTCGAATACGTCAGCAATGAACTGGAAAAATCAATCAACCGTAATAAAAACCAGGTCATGATCATGGGGGCTGCCGAGGTTAAAGTCGCCGAGGTCACGCGAATTCAGCGAATCATCGGCGACGCGTTCCAGGATATTGAGTCAACGTACATAGCGGTCAAAGAGGATTAGCAGCCGAACCGTTGATTTTTTACCCCTCAGTAGCAACAGATAATGAAGAATCGCACACCTCTCCGTTCGCGTGCCTCGTCGCTCGTCGCCGGTACTGATATGACAGCGATGGTTGACGTGACGTTCTTGCTGTTGATTTTTTTCATGGTGACGGCGTCATTTACTTTGCAAACAGCGATTGCGATGCCCCGCCAGATGTCTGACCTGGCATCGCGCCAAGCCGTGGTCGTGCCGCCGCCGCGAGACATCGTTTCCTTGACCGTCGACCCCCAGGGAAGCTTTTATTTGGCGTCCCCGAGCGGAGAGCAGCAACTCGTGGGAAAACAAAGTTTGTTGACGGCGCTGAAGGTTGTGTCAGGATTAAATTCAAACGCGCGGCTGGAGATTTTGGTGGACTCCGATGCTCGTCTCCAGGCGATGGTCGATGCCATTGATGCGGGAACGATCGCCGGCTTCCGCACTTTGACCGTGACAGAAACGCACGTCGAATCGGAACCATAGGTA
>JBFJVZ010000061.1:0-24021 GCA_041623895.1 Pirellulaceae bacterium
AGCGGGCGATGCGATTGATCATCTGCAGGTTTTGCCGTCTGCTGTTGAGTTGAATTCGCCTTACGAATACGCGCAGTTGGTCGTGACGGCAGTTACGAAGGCGGGCAACACCAACGATGTAACCCGCCTGGCAAAGATCTCTCCGCCAGAGTTTGCCACGATCACGGCACAAGGTCTGGTTCGAGCCACCACCGACGGTTCGGCATCGATCACAGTGACTTTCGGAGGCCAGACGGAAAAGATTGACATCGTGGCCGCCAATGTCAGCGGCGAGGACTTTGGCGCTGTTGATTTTATTCGTGACGTGAATCCGATTCTTAGTCGGTTGGGTTGTAACAACGGAACCTGTCACGGAGCACAAAAAGGCAAGAACGGCTTCAAACTGTCGCTTCGCGGCTATGATCCGATCTTTGACGTCAGGGCATTAACGGATGACTTGGCGGCGCGGCGGATCAACGCTGCTGCCCCGGAGGAGTCCTTGATGTTGCGAAAACCACTGGGGCTCTCGCCACACCAAGGTGGTGCGTTGATGCGCGAGGGTGATCCCAATCATGTGATTTTGCGGCGTTGGATTGCCGATGGCAGTCAGTTGAACCTGGCAAGCCAACGTGCCTCCCGGATTGAAGTCACGCCAGTCAATCCAATCGTTCAATCAACCTCTGCTCGCCAACAAGTTCGCGTGGTTGCCCATTATCCGGATGGCCGTAGTCGCGATGTCACACAAGAAGCTTTCATCGAAAGCGGCAACAGCGAAGTCGCCACCGCCGAGCCTGGCGGATTATTGCAAGCGGTTCGCCGCGGCGAGGCAGCCATCTTGGCTCGCTACGAGGGCAATTACGCAGCAACGACCATGACGGTGATGGGCGATCGCAGCAATTATCAGGAAACCGCGATCGAAACTTGGAGCCGCATCGACGAGCTGGTGGCCGAAAAATGGCGGCGGGTCAAAATCATGCCTAGCGGGCTGTGTGACGATGCGACGTTCTTGCGGCGCGTCTACTTGGACCTGACTGGCTTGCCGCCGGCGAGCGAAAAAGTGCGTGCCTTCCTGGCCGATGAAACGCCCTCGCGTCAGAAACGCGCCAAAGTCATTGACGAGCTGATCGGCAGCAAACCCTACGTTGACTTCTGGACGAACAAGTGGGCTGACCTGTTGCAGGTCAACCGAAAATTCCTGGGTGTCGAAGGCAGTACCAAATTCCGCGATTGGATCCAGACGGCGGTTAACGAGAATCGACCGTATGACGAGTTCGCACGACAAATCCTGACGGCCACAGGATCAAACAACGAAAATCCTGCCGCCTCGTATTTTAAAATCCTCCGCACCCCTGAGGACACGATGGAGAACACGACCCATCTGTTCTTGGGCATTCGTTTTAACTGCAACAAATGCCATGACCATCCGTTCGAGCGTTGGACCCAAGATCAATACTACGAAATGTCGGCTTTCTTTGCCCAAGTCGGCTTGCAAAAGGACCCCGCATCGGGTGATCGCAAAATAGGCGGAACGGCAGTTGAAGGTGCGAAGCCGTTATTTGAAAAAGTAATCGATCAGAAAGACGGCGATGTCAAACACGCCAGAACGGGTGCTGTCGTCGCCCCTGACTTTCCTTTTGAGGTTGCTTTTGAGTGCGGCGATGAAGTTTCGCGGCGGCAAAAGTTGGCTGCCTGGATGACCGATGCCGACAACCCTTACTTTGCCCGCAGCTACGTCAATCGATTATGGGGTTACCTGTTCGGTGTGGGACTGATTGAGCCGATTGACGACATTCGCGCCGGCAACCCGCCGACGAATCCGGAATTGCTGGATCATTTGACTGCTTCATTCATCGAATCCGGTTTTGATACTCAGCAGATGTTCCGCATGATCTGCAATAGCCGCAGCTATCAGTTAAGTGTCGAATCGAATGCCACCAATGAAGACGACACGCTGAATTACTCCCGAGCCCTGCCGCGGCGGTTGCCGGCTGAAGTGATTTACGACGCCGTTCATTATGTCACCGGTGCCGTCAGCAATATTCCCGGCCAACCCAAAGGAACTCGAGCCGCTGCGATCACCGATGCCGGCGTTAAACTACAGGACGGCTTTCTGCAAAATCTTGGCCGTCCGGCGCGGGAGAGCGCGTGTGAGTGTGAGCGTTCCTCCGAGCTGCAACTCGGCCCCGTGATGGCGCTGATCAGCGGCCCCACGATCGGCACGGCCATCGCAGACCCCAAGAATGAATTGGAAAAGATTGTTCAGCAGTACGGGCAGGACGCCGAGTTGGCCGAAGAAATCTTTCTTCGTGCTCTGGGGCGTCGGCCATCGGCAGCGGAGTTGGCCGCCTTCGCACGGATGGGCGAGTTGATCCAGGAAGATCACAAGGCGCTGGTGGAACGATTGCAAAAGGAAGAACAGGAATGGAAAGTTCGCCGTGCACAACTGGAACAACGCCGCGAAGAAAAGCTGGCTGCAGTGATCAAACAAATTGCCGACCGCACAGAAGAGATCAAGCCGGAGCGTGAGCGGCTGGAAAAGGAACGCCAGGACCGCATCACCGCGGCACAAGCCAAGGTGCAAAAAGCGAAAGACGAAATCGGCAAAAAGATCGACACCCTGGCACAGCAGCGGCAGTCGAATAACAACATCGAGTGGTTTCCGTTAATGCCATCGACTTTGTCAGCGACCAACAAAGCAGTGCTGACGCCGCAAAGCGATCGTTCCATTTTTGCCAGCGGGGACAAGAACAAGGGCGTCTACACGGTCGAAGTCAAAACGAACTTGAAAGACATCACCGGATTCCGCTTGGAAGCGTTGACCGACCCGCGGTTGCCGAATAACGGACCGGGATGGCCAAAGAATAACGGCAATTTTGTGGTTACCGAATTCGAGGTCACGGTGGCACCGACGGCAGATCCAAAGCAGGCCAGTAACGTCAAAATCGCATCCGCGAAGGCCGACTTCCTGCAAAGCGGTTTTAGTGCCGAGGCGACATTTGACGGACGCGCGAATGATCAGGGGGGCTGGGCCGTATCCGGGGCGACCGGCGTGGAACACTGGATTACTTACAAGTTGGCCGAACCGATCAAGAACGATCAGGGCTCGATTCTGATGTTCAAACTGCACCAATTCCACAATGCCGAAGACCACCGATTGGGCCGATTCCGCATCAGTGCGACCACCAATTCGGGTGAGATCCCGCTCGATTACTCCGAATCTTTGGCCGCGGCGCTGGCGACTGCGAAAGATAAGCGAACCGACGAGCAGACAACACTGCTGACCGCTTATGTGGGAGCCACCGATGAAGGAATTCGGAAAGCGAATGAGGAATTGGGCGTCGCCAACAGGGCTGTGCCTCCTGATGATAAGCTGGTGCAGCTTCAAGCTCGCAAAGCGCAACTCGAAAAGCCGACTCCCGATGACCTGCGACTGGTGCGGCTGCGAAGCGATGCCGAGCAGAGCACCAAACAATTACAAAACGCGCGGCTGACTGCCGCCGAAGATTTAACCTGGGCTTTGATCAATAGCCCGGCGTTTTTGTTCAACCATTAGCAGCTCAGGCCCGGACTTTTCCTGGCGCAACCAATCACCATTTTCAGCCCAACGGAGAAACGACCATGCTTTCGTTCAAAGGCTACAAAGCAAAGGATCTGTGCGATTCCCACCTGGCGCCAACGCGGCGGACATTCTTGCGCGTCGGTGGCTGCGGGATGTTGGGGCTGTCATTGCCATCACTGTTGCAACTGCAGGCGGCCGGTGCCAGCGAAGCTGCCGGCGGTGGGCCCGGTTGGGGCAAAGCGAAAAGCATCATCATGGTCTATTTGCAAGGAGGCCCCAGCCACCTGGACTTGTGGGACCCCAAAGAGAACGTGCCCGACAACGTCAAGAGTGTGTTCAGCAACATCGACACCAGGCTGCCGGGAATCAAGTTCACCGAGAATCTTCCCAAGCTGAGTCAGTTGAACGATCGATTCACCATGATCCGTTCGATGTCATACACGCCCAACGGCTTGTTCAACCACACCGCGGCGATCTATCAGATGATGACCGGTTACACGACGGACAAAGTCAGCCCGTCAGGACAACTTGAGCCGCCATCGCCAAAGGATTTTCCCAACTTTGGCAGCAACCTGATCAAGATGCGACCGGTTGATGAACCGATGCTGCCGTTTGTGATGCTGCCACGGCCGCTGCAGGAATCGAACGTCGTCGGCAAAGGTGGATCGGCCGGTTTCCTGGGCAAGTCCTATGATCCATACACGCTGTATCCTTCCGGCGACGACATGGACATGGGCAAGATGGATCGGATCAAGATCGATGACCTTCGTTTGCGCCCGGAAGTGTTCAGTGTCAGACTTCAGCGTCGAGCCAAGCTGCGCGACTTGCTAAATCAACAGATGCCGCACATCAATAAAGCGGTCGAGTCGTTTGAACTGGATGAGTATTATGATCGGGCGTTGTCGCTGATTGTTTCCGGTCGCGCCCGCGAAGCATTCGACTTGGCGAGCGAGTCCGATGAATTGCGAGACGAGTACGGGCGCAATACATTCGGCCAAAGTTGTTTGCTGGCACGCCGCCTGGTCGAAGCCGGCACACGGGTGGTCGAAGTGATTTGGCCCAAAGTTGCCAACAGTGACAATCATTCGTGGGACCATCACGTGGGTCTCAGCAAACGGATGAAGACACAATCGGCACCGATGCTGGATGGTGGTTTGTCCGCCCTGATTCGGGATCTGGACGATCGGGGGATGTTAGAAGAGACGCTGGTTTTGGCCGTCGGTGAATTTGGCCGCAGCCCGCAACGGGGCGTCAGCACCAGTGGCAACAATAATACCGATGACGGTCGAGACCACTGGCCCTACTGTTACACCGCTGTCATGGCCGGAGCGGGGACCAAACGAGGTTACGTTCACGGCAAGAGTGACAAGACCGCATCGGCGCCGCTGGAAAACCCCGTCCACCCGGCGGAGTTACTGGCGACGATCTATCACAGCTTTGGAATCCATCCCGAAACGATTGTTTACAACCATTTGAATCAGCCGCGTGAATTAGTCAAAGCTCAGGCGCTCACACAGTTGTTGACTTGAGGTTCCTGGTAGGTTGCGGGAGAGCGAAGCTCCTGCTGAGCCGTGCGCAACAGTAGACGGCAAGCCGATATCGGCTCGGCGGCAGCCACCTCCGCCTTGCCCTACCGATTTGGCCGCGTCGGATGTGCCCGGCTACGTTGACGCGCCTTCGTAGCGACTGTGACGGTTATTTGGTTCAGTCAGGGCCGGATGGCCATCTCGTGCAACGCTTGTTTCCAAAACTCAACCGTTAGCAGAGGTGTTTCAGGGCGTATCATGCCGCCCCAGGTCAGATTTCGAACTAGGTTTCTGATACAGACCAGCTATCGCTTCCAGATCCTATACCTCGTTCGAGCCATGTCATTGATTAGCGCTCAGTCTCGCCGCCGGAAGCCTTGTCGCCGCCGCGGCACGGCCACGGTTGAACTTGCGATTTGCTTTCCGGTGCTGTTCATTCTCACGATCGGCACCATGGACGTTTGCTCGATGCTGTTCTTGAAAGAAACCGTCACGATGGCGGCGTACGAGGGTGCTCGCCGCGGTGCCGCGCGCAATCGCACGAATGAACATGCTCGCGATCGCGTGATGGAGTTCTTGGATGAACGCGACGTCACGTACGAGGCCGGCAGTGTTGTGTCATTCAGCACTCCCGATTTCAATAGCGCGAACACACTGGACAACGTGACTGTCACGGTCACGGTGCCATGTGCGGGGAACTTATTGATCCCGTCGGCAATGTTTGACGATTTGACGATGACCGCATCGGTGACGTTGCGTAAAGAGTACAAAAACCTCGCATCCGCCGCACCTTAGTAACGTTGGCCGCATTGATGAAACGTCCACTCCGATCCCTGTCTCGTCGCCGCCAGTCTGACTCGCGTACCGGAGCCGCGATGGTCGAGTTCGCGATCGTCGCCAACGTAATGTTTGTGATGGTATTGACATGCATGGAATTCGCGCGGATGAACATGGTCCGAAATCTTTGTCAAGACGCAGCCTACTTCGCGGCTCGCAGTGTGATTGTGCCGGGAGCGACTGAGGCGGAAGGAATTGCCGAAGCCAATCGTATCATGGGATCGATGCTTTCGTCGGGCTACAACGTGCAGATTTCATCGCTGGATTTTGGTGCCACTGAAGTGACCGTCACGGTCAGTGTCGATTTGAATCATGTCGCGCTGTTTGTGCCGATGTTCATTCAGGACACGACGATCGAATCGTCGGCACGGGTCAAAACGGAACGCTACGAGGGGTTCTACCAACAAAGCTAACGGTCTCTTCACTTTCTCTGTTCAAGTCTGATCATGAATACCAAACTCGATCAAAACCGTTACAGCCGCAAGGCCGACCAACGCCGCGGAACCGTCATGGCGTTGATGGCTTTCCTGTTGCCAGTGCTGGCGATGCTATCCGCCTTCTGCATCAATACGGCCCACATGCAACTGACACGGACGGAACTGGTAATTGCCACCGACGTATCAGCGAAAGCGGCCGGTCGTGCGTTCAGTGAACTGCAGACGGTCGAAGCTGCCAAGACGGCTGGTCGAGTCACCGCCGCACTGAACACAGTGGACGGCGATCCGCTGCGGATTCGTGAAGCTGACTCCGCCAACGAAATTGAGTTTGGCATGACGACTCAGCCCGACGGCTTTACAGGACGTTATCACTTTCAGAAGATTCCCACCGAATCGGTCGCCAATGGTTCGGTCATCGCCAGTGCCATTCGCGTTAATGGCCTGCGCAACAACCAGGGCTTATCCGGCCGTGTTCCTCTGATCATCCCCGGAATCCTGTCTCAGGACGACTTTGCCACGGCGCAAGCGTCGATAGCCATGCAGGTCGACCGAGACATCTCCATGGTCCTGGATCGTTCCGGTTCGATGAATTACATCGATTGGGATTGGCCATCGGGGATGTCGCCCTGGTACTCATCGACCAAGAACGCGGGGGTTGAGGCCGGCGTATTAAGATACGAGTCGGGAAACTACTACTATGCGGCCGGCCAGAATTCCACCTCCTACAAACAATGGGTGTGGGAACACCACTATGGCCTCGGTGATCCGCCGCGGTCGCCGTGGGAATACCTGGTCATGTCCGTTGAAGCATTCATCGATGTCTTGGATGCGACCGCACAAGAAGAGCAAATCTCTGTTGCCAGCTATGCCAGCGAAGGCCGGCTTGATACCTATCTGGAGAAAAACCACTCGCACGTAGAAGCGGTTGTCAATGCCATGTCACCTGGTGGCGCAACGGCAATTGGACGCGGCATGCAAGAGGCTATTCAAGCTTTGCTAGATTCAGCAGCACGACCTTACGCAGAAAAAACGATGGTTGTGATGACCGACGGTATACACAACACCGGCATCGATCCAGTGGATGTTGCGCAAAGTTTCATGGGTCAGTACAACCTGACCATCCACACGGTTACGTTTGGGCCGGGTGCCGACCAGGCACGGATGCAAAATGTCGCCAATATTGGCGGAGGCCGTCACTATCACGCTGAAACTGGTAGCGAGCTAATCGCGATCTTTGAAGAGATCGCTAACAACTTACCTACCATCCTTACTCAATAACTATGACAACCTGGACGCCCGCACTGATCGCGGACGTCATGCAACCTGCCGGGGGCTCTTCGATGTCTGAGAACAAGCAACGCGCTGAACAACAATTTGTAGAACGTCGGTCACGCAGCGCCGGCATCAAGTCAGGCGGTCGACGAAAGTCCGATCGTCGCTGGCTTTATAGTGGCAAAAAATCCCGCATTTGGATCGCCATCTCATTCGGCGTCTCCGCGTTCATCTTGGCTTGGGCTTTCACGCTGCCATTCCGCGGCAACGCTGGGGTCTCTTTCGATGGACCTGAAGCGAAAAGTGCTGACGTGAATGCCAACCCCGTTGGCTATTCATCTGACGGCATGGCAAACGATCAGTACGTCCAGCAGATGATGGCCCTGGATTTAGACCTTCAGCGGAAAATATTGGAAAAGCAACGGAAACCCAAAGATTTGCCCGATCATCAGCAAGCCAGATCCCACTGGAAACAAGGACTGAGGCAGCGCGTCGAGGACGTTAAACTGCTGGTCAAAATGGCGGACGGCGAGATTCAAAAGGGGGCCATCGAATGGCAGTCCCAGAAAGACTTGAGGGACTACCTGGAAGACGCCCCTGAATAGCTTCCGGTTCCTGCGGTACGAACGACTAACGCCTGCGGCTGATCTAATGACTTGTTCCGGATGTAGTCGAAACAAACACCGGTCGCAGCGGGACTGGTAAGCATGCCCAACGGGCGTATTTATCTGGAAGTCTGCCAACTTCCGCTACGACACCGGACACGGCCAATTATGATAGGCTTGATCATTCCGCCACACGCTTGTCTTCGTATGCCGCACTTCATCCGCACCGCAATTGTTCTTGCCATTGCCCTCGTGGTCTTCTGTCCGGCCACCTGGGCTCAAGATATTGAAGAGCTACCTGATCCACTGATTGTTCAATTGAACGAGCGGGCGGTACGCGGCGGTGCGTCGCTGGGTGAGGCAATTGGATCCTTTGCGCGAATTGGCGAGTGGGAATTGGTCGATCGGTGGCTCGCGCCGCTGGCCGCGAATAATGACGAGGATGCCTTAGCGGAGATTGCTGGTCAGATTGGACCGTCGATTCTGCTACGCATCTCCGGCCGTACCGATCTGTCCAACCAGTCGCTCGAGGCGGTCAAAAAACTCGGCCTAGCGGCTCGCAAGCGTCAGGAGTCAAAGGATCGATTGGTCGCCGCGATCAGCGGTCTCGGAGGCTCCACCGACCAGCGGCTCGCGGCCATGCGAATCTTGCTATCCGGAAGCGACACGGCCGTCGCTGCTCTGGTCGAAGCAGCAATTGCACCGCAGCCTCCGGCACCACGCGACGAAATATTACGAGTGATGGTTTATTTAGGTGACGGTGGTCGATTAGCGCTGGATCAGCTGGCCCTGTATGGCGAACCTCAAACTCGCGTCCGCGCCTTGGAATCGCTGATGCGAATCGACCGCAAGGGATCCACTCCCGCCTTGCTAACAGCGCTTCATGCGTCAGATTCGACCGCGGCTGAAACCGAATTTGCACGAAACTTTCTCAATCGCCTGATCGGTTCGGTCCCTGGAAAAGAAGAGTCCATCGCCGCACTCGCTGCCGACTTGCGGCGAAAACGAAACGCGGCACGTTTGAGTCAAACGAATTCGCAAACAACCACTTCCTGGAACGTGAATCAGGCACGAAACGGAGTGAGCCCGCAACGCACGCTCGACAGCGTTACAGCCTACCGCGACGCGGCCGACGCCGCCGCGCGACTTCGTCGAATCGGGGCACTCCCGCCCCGCGTGCTGGACATGACGCTTGCGGCAGACATGAGTTATCGCGTGATTGTCGATCCCGATTGGGGGGACAAAACACAGGTCGATGCGATCCGCTCAGCGTACGGATCAGCTGCCAGTGGCAGCGGTTTGTCAAATTCGATTGCCACTGCGATCAACAATAAGGACGACGCGGCCACGGTCGGATTGATGCGAATGATCGACAGCTCAGCCAGCGTGCTGGACAAGAACCTCCTGCTAAGTGGTAGTAGCCCGCGGATGACGACTTTGGTTCAGGCGACAACACATTCTGTTCCCCGGATTCGTTACGAGGCGGCTGCGGCGATCATGCGATTGGCACCCAGGGTTCCTTATGCCGGCAGCAGCAACGTCAAACGATGTTTGTTTGAAATGCAATCACTGACCGATCGTCCGATCGCGATGTTGGTGGAGACCAGAGCCGATGTGATTGTTCAGCAAGAGCAGATTCTCAGCGACTTGGGATTTGACGTGCGTGTGGTTGGATCTGTTAGTGATCTGTTGCGGGAGGTCGCTCGCGGTAGCGAAATTGGACTCATCGTTTCCAAGACTCAGCTGGCCGATTATCCACCCATCGAGTTGATTGATCGGGTCCGCCGGATACCGCGCGGGCGGTATCTGCCGATTATCTTCTTTGGACAGCCGGCCGCTGGGATTGATTCCGATCGCTGGGACGCGATGACACGGTTGATTCAGCCCCCGTCGACGCCAGCGGTGTTTTCAGACATCATCATCGGTATCGAGCGGATCGAGCGTGTGCCTCCCTCGGATGAAGGGATCAAGCCGCTTGCGATTCTGGTGGAAAGTCGTGATCTGATCATTGATCAACAAGAATCCATTTTGGAAGAGTTAGGCTATACGGTCACCGTTGTTAAGTCGTTGGACTCACTGAAGCAGGATCTGTCTCTGGGTGGCGACGTCCGGCTGATTGTCGCAGCAGTGCAATTACCCGAGATTCGATCCGAGGATCTAGTCAAGCTGGTCCGCCAACATCCTAAATTCGGACGTGTTCCGATTGCTTTCTATCGCGAGTCGCTGTCCGGTGTCGACCTGGAACCGTGGGATCCATTTTCAGGGCAACCTCGTCAGCCGAACACTGCATCGGCATATTCGAACATCCTGCTCGAGATCCGGCAGGCGCAGGCGTTGCCACCGTTGACTGCCTTGGACAGAAAACTTTATCGGGATATCGGCTCACGCGGATTGGCAAACGCTCTGACGGGCGGTTAACCAGAGAATCTGCGGCGCTGAGTGGTTCCGTAAAAAGTGACTTCCCGGTATCGTCATCGTTGACAGGGCGATCACAGGAGCGACTTTGCCCGTCGCAACGACCCAAGAAATTCCATGGCGATCCTCGGCAATCCACCTCCCAACCCCAGCGGCCAGCCACTGCCAGGCATTATCGGTAGCTCGCCGGCGATGCAGGAGGTCTATCGGATCACCCGCCGGGTGGCCGGTAGCAATGCGGCGGTGCTGATACTTGGTGAGACCGGTGTGGGCAAAGAACTGGTGGCCGGCGCCGTGCACAGGCTGAGCCATCGAAGCGGCGGACCGTTCGTCCGCGTCAATTGTGGTGCGCTCAGCGAGAGTCTGCTGGAAAGTGAGTTGTTTGGTCACGTCCGTGGCGCGTTTACCGGCGCCGTGGCTAACCGCGCGGGTCGATTCGAGGCCGCGGATCAGGGCACGATTTTTCTTGATGAGATCAACAGTACCTCGTTGACGCTGCAAGTTAAGTTGCTGCGAGTGTTGCAAGAGAAGGAATTTGAGCGTGTCGGCGACACCAGCACCTTGAGTGCGGATGTACGAGTGATTGCGGCGAGCAATCGCGATCTGATGCAGGAGGTCCGTGCAGAACGGTTTCGAGAAGACCTGTATTGGCGATTGAATGTCGTGCCGATCGAAATTCCCCCGTTGAGACGGCGTCAGGAAGACATTCCTGCTCTGGTTTCGTTTTTCTTGGAGCATTACAACGAAATCAATGACCGCTATGTGGTTCACATGGGCCCGGGAACATTGGAAGCGTTGCAAGATTATCACTGGCCGGGAAACGTTCGCGAACTGCAAAACTATATTGAGCGCGCCGTGGTGATGGCTGAAACCGACGAGCTGACTTTGGACTTATTGCCGCCGTGCGTTACCAACCGTGAGGCACCGATTGGTGTCAACATTCAGGCCGTCGACCTGAACTCCTTGACTCGTGACGTTGTCATGCGAGGGCTTAGCGAGGCCGGATCTGATGCAGTCGACGTCCATCAAATGATTGTCGATCGTGTCGAAAAAGAGCTGATCGCGCAAGTGCTGGCGGCCTGCGGAGGGGTGCAAACCAAGACGGCGTCACGTCTGGGAATCAACCGCAACACGTTGTACAAAAAAATGAAAGACTACGGTCTGGGTGAATCCGGTGATTAACAGATCCTATACGTCCAACCACCGTTTCAACAAACCATCATACGCATCGATTCGGCGGTCACGAAGAAACGGCCAGTGAGTCCTGACAACATCGATCTCTGCTAAATTGCAATCTGCCGTCACCAAACATTCTTGGCTGTGATCTGCCGCGGCGACGATTTCGCCGCGTGGTGAGGCAATGAACGAGGCGCCCCAAAACTCCAACCGTCCTTCCGTGCCGACTCGATTGGGTGCGCCCAGGAATAGCCCATTGGCGATCGCGTGAGCCCGCATCGATGTTTGCCAGGCATCAAGTTGTCCGGCACCGAACTCGTCCTTTTCTTCGTCGATCCAACCGATCGCGGTCGGGTACAACAAGATCTCAGCCCCCGCCAAGGCGAATAATCTCGCAGCTTCGGGAAACCACTGATCCCAACAAATGCCAACGCCCAGCTTTGCGTAGCGCGTTTGCACCGCTCGGAACCCCAGATCGCCGGGGGCGAAATAGAACTTCTCGTAAAACAAGGGATCGTCGGGGATGTGCATCTTGCGATAGATACCCGCGATCGATCCATCCGCGTCAATGACGGCGGCGCTGTTGTGGTAGACGCCGGCGGCGCGTCGCTCAAAAAGAGGTGCCACCACGACCACTTCCAGTTCTTTCGCTAAGCTGCAAAGCGCTTCGGTCGTCGGCCCGGGGATCGGTTCGGCATAATCAAAATGACGATGATCCTCACTTTGACAGGGATACGGGCAGTTGAATAACTCCTGTAAACAAACGACTTGTGCACCATCGTTTGCCGCCTGTCGAATCCAACCACTGACGCCCTCAATCGCACGATCGCGGGAACCGGCATCCCGCATTTGCACCAAAGCTAAGCGTACGTTGCCTGACACGTTAGAATTACCACCTTGGTCGAAATTACGGGAATGTCGTGAGTCAAACGCAACCGCTGAGAATCTTCTTTACCGGCACGGACACGGAGGTCGGCAAAACGTATGCCGCCGCGTTGCTGGCAAAAGCGTACCTTGATTGTGGCTTAAGTGTCGGCGTGTACAAGCCGGTGGCCAGCGGTTGCATCGTCGACTCGGAGGACCTGATTAGCGAGGATGCGGCTAAGCTGTGGCACGGGGCCGGCCAGCCGCGGTCGTTGGCGGACGTTTGCCCACAAAGATTTCAAGCCCCCCTGGCTCCCTGCGAGGCCGCTAGAGCCGAAGGAAAAACCGTTGATCCGGGGCTTTTGCGGAGCGGTGCAGGGCTCTGGCAAGACGGCAACGACGTTCTGATCATCGAAGGCGCGGGCGGCTTGATGAGCCCGTTAGCTGATGGCATTTTGAATATTGATTTAGTGAAACAGTTTTCGCCAACCAAGTTGATCCTGGTGGCGGCCAATCGACTGGGAGCGATCCATCAGACATTGGCAACTTGCGCCGCGGCCCAGCAACACGGTGTGGCAGTCACCGGTATCATCTTGTCCGATACCGGAGCCAAAAGTGATCCGTCGGCAGCGACGAACGCGGATCAAATACAACGGTACATTGACGTACCCCTGCTGTGGCACATGAAATACGGGACAACTTCGGTGCCAGCATCCGTGACCACTCGCTTACTTCAGCAACACGGCTGTCGAAATAAACCAGACGAAGTTTGATCCGAAGGTGTATTGAGAATTCGATCGCCTTCCCGCTTGGAATGTTGTTGTTCTTCCTGAAGAAAACCGTCAAAGGTTTGTGATTTTCGGATACCCGATTGCCGCCTTGGTTGCTCGCTGTGTTCGGCAAGCAGGTCGTACACTTTCGCGATCTTGTTGTAGAACGCCTTGGTTTCATCTTTCGACTGGAATACCCGCAGTACCCCCGGTTCATAGTCCAAAGAAGTGTTTTCGGCCATCGCTATCATGCTCCACTGAGGCGGGGTTAGTTTAAATCACTCGGATCAGCTGCTGGTCCGCAATTTGCGTACCGACAAGTGAGAATAGGATCATCGTTGTTTTCCGAAAAAAGATTTCGGATTCATGGATCTCATCCGTCGGCGGCCACCTTTGGATAAGGAAGTCTTTTGATAGACGACACAAACCACTCGATCCTGTCCGGCTGAAGCATTTTCAGATATCTCGTAGGCTAGGACTTGTCCTGGCCCACTACCGATGATCCCACATCAATGATGAAATTGCCCTAAGGTCGGTTGGATGATCCGATCCAACCGCTGCGCCAAAAAAAAATGAGCATCCCCGCGGCCACCAGCGACATCATGGCGATTGCCCCCACGTAACCATACGGCACGTTCAGTTCCGGCATGTTACCCGGCAATTTGGTATTGAAATTCATTCCGTACAGGCCGGCAATGAAGCCTAGAGGAATAAAGATGGTGGCAATGATCGTCAGCACTTTCATGACTTCGTTCATCCGATTACTGACGATCGACAAGTAATAGTCGCGCAAGTCCGCACACATTTCGCGATACACTTCCAGCAAGTCGATTAACTGAATCGTATGGTCGTAGCAATCGCGGAGAAAGACGCGGGTTTCGCTGTGGATCAGCGGATGTTCGTCCCGCACCAATTCGTTCAAGGCCTCGCGATGCGGACGAACGCTGCGCCGCAACAATAACAAATCATTTCGCACCTCGTGGATTCGGTCGATGACGTCGGGACTCTGCCGCTTGGCGACCTGGTCTTCCAACTCCTCCAGATGATCGGCAAATTTTTCCACCACCGGGAAGTACGAATCAATGACCGCATCGATCAGCGCATACGCCAAGTAGTCCGCTCCCGCTGTGCGAATCCGGCCTCGGCTGGTGCGGATTCTTTCGCGAACCGGATCCAAACAGTCACCCGGTCGCTGCTGGAACGTGACCACGTAGTTCTGCCCCAGAAAGAGACTGATCTGCTCCGAATCCAAATGTTCGGACGCCGTTGACACAATTTGACGAGTCACGATGAAGAGATGATCGCTGTACGGCTCGACTTTGGCCCGCTGGTGGACGTTGATCACGTCTTCGAGTGCCAAAGAGTGAAGTCCAAACCGCTCACCGATCTTCCGGATCGTATTCGCATCGCCCAAGCCATCCACGTTGATCCAGGTCACCATCGTTTCAGCCGGGACGTGACTCAACTGATCGACATTGTCCAAAGATTTCTCAACAATTCGATTTCCGTTAAACGCAATCACTTCGATGACAGGTTGCAGCGTATCGGATGCTGCATGCAGCGTCCCGGGGCTAGCGCCCGGTTTGCTCTGACGATGAAACCTGGGTTTCTTTCGTTTACGATGATGGTGTGATGTCACGGTATTCCTGAACGCTTAGCATTGTCAGCTTAGCATTACCGGTTCAAGAGAATCCAAGCATGAATTGTCTGTTGAATCGCCAATATAACCTAAACCATCCTGTTGGGCGTCGTGCCGTCGGCTGGAGTCAACTTATGTTTCGTGCACTCTGGTGGGCCGCGCTCGGTGCTTGCTGCATCGTGACTGGCGTTGCCGCCGCACAGCAAACGACTGCCGATACAGCGGCGCGCAAACTGCTGATCGGCACGCGGAATGTTCCGCCGTTTGCGTTCAAGCTAGACGACGGTTCGTGGAGCGGGATCAGCATCGAACTGTGGCGTGAGATCGCGATGGAGAATCATTGGGATTACGAGTTTCGGGAGATGGATCTTCCGCAGTTGCTGAAAGCAACCGAGAAAGGTGAAGTGGACGCCGCAGTGGCTGCCGTGACCTTGACGCACAAGCGGGAGAAGGTGATGGACTTCTCGCACCCATTTTTTTTTATTCCTGGGGACTCGGTATTGCCGTGCGGGAGTCATACCGGCACGACTGGATTGCGGCACTGAAGAATCTGTTTTCTGCGCAGTTTATCGCATTGCTTGCGTTTCTGTTCGCGATGACTGTCTTCGTTGGGCTGCTGATCTGGTTAGCCGAACGGCGTCGCAACACGGAACAGTTTGGTGGCTTTCACGACGGACTTGGCCATGTTATCTGGTGGGCGGTGGTCACGATGACCACAGTTGGGTACGGCGATAAGGCTCCCAGGACTTTTCTGGGCCGATTGATCGCCATTGCTTGGATGTTGGTCGGTATTGTCTCTCTGGCCCTGATCACCGGTTTGGAGCATCACAAATGACTGTGCTGCAACTGAATTCGCCGGTCCGCGGTCCGGCGGACCTGCCACATGTCAGAACGCGCGATTTGCGCCCTACCTGATTCACAAATCCGATCACATCGAATAGCGGCGACCAAGCGACTCGACGCTATATTCAGGGCTATCGGTGACACCCGCGTTTGGAATCAATGGTTGTTTCTTCTACTGGGGCTATGCGGTTTGCTCGGCGTTCCCGTTTTCAAGTACTTCACGCATCTGCCTCCGTACATGGGCATGATGCTAAGTCTCTCGTTCCTGTGGGGCGTTTCGGAATTGGTCGATCGTTCTCTCGATGAGAAAACGCGATCCAGTACGGGCGTGCTGGCGGCGCTGCGTCGCGTGGACATGTCGAGCATCCTGCTTTTCCTCGGTATTTTCCTGGCCGTCGGAGCATTGGGGGCAACGGGAGCACTGCGTTCGTGTGCGTCTTGGCTGGATAATATCCTGCCCCACCGAGAACTCGTTGCGGTGGTGATCGGACTGGTTTCATCCGTCGTCGACAACGTTCCCTTGGTCGCTGCCGGAACCGAGATGTACGACTTGCCAATGAACGATCCGTTCTGGATGTTGCTGGCCTACTGCGCCGCAACCGGTGGAAGTTGTCTCATCATCGGATCGGCCGCGGGGGTCGCGGCCATGGGAATCGAGCATATAGATTTCCTTTGGTATCTGAAGCGAATCGCGACATGGGCGTTGGCAGGTTACCTTGCCGGGACGGTTGTCTTGATCGTGAGCCAAGCGATGCGTAATTAGGCTAACTCAGCGGTGCGCCTCAAGGTGTCGACACACGTCGGCTGACGTACGTTTGGTCTTTGGCCTGGCGGAACGGAATCAAGTGATGGTTTTCCCATCAAGGGCCTGAATGAATACAATGCTGTCGCAACGCACAGGTCAAACCACGCTACCAATTTCCCTCGAGTCATGATTGTGTTCCTTGCCAAAACACGGGCCGCTGGCGGCCGGTCTTTCCCGCGTCTACCAGACAGAATGACTGCGCTGGCCATGCTGACGGTTTCGGTAGTGATACCGCAACTTGTCTGTACAGCGTCACTCAAGGCCGAACCACGCGATCATCCCAACATTGTTTTCATCCTGGCCGACGATCTTGGTTACGGCGACGTTAAATGTTTTGGGGGTGAGCGTTGTCAAATCGACACGCCCGCGTTCGATCGGCTGGCGCGTGAGGGGATGCGGTTTACCGATGCGCACGCAAACGCTTCGGTGTGCGTGCCCACGCGGGTGGCGATCATGACGGGACGATATCCGTGGCGTTTTGGTCCACCCGACGTCGGTGGCCCGTGGGGATTTCTAGGGACGCGATTTTCAACCGAGCAGTATACGCTTGGAGACTTGATGCAATCCGCCGGCTATCAGACCGCTTACATCGGCAAGTGGCACCTGGGGACAAGCATGCAAACCACCGATGGCAAGGTACAAGGGCCAGGCAATGTCGATTACACCAAGCCCTTGTACATTGGTCCGCCGCAATTTGGATTCGAGTACAGCTTCATCCTGCCCGGGTCGTTGGACATGTACCCCTACGCGTTCGTTCGCAACAATCAATGGGTCGGCGATGTCACGGCACAGAAGGGTTGGAGTGCGTTCAATCGCGTGGGCCCGGCCGCAGAAGACTTTGAAGATACCAAGGTGCTGGAGACGTTTTCCGGGGAAGCAGAGAAGTTCATTTCCAACGCGGCCGGCGCGGCGGGCGGGCAACCCTTCTTTTTGTATTTCGCTTTGACATCCCCGCACACACCGACTTGTCCGAGTGAGAAATTTCGCGGCAAAAGCAAATTGGGTATTTACGGCGATTTCGTGATGGAAACCGATCACTGCATCGCGCGGATCCTGGAGACGTTGGACGATCTTTCGTTGGCGGACAACACGTTGGTGATTGCGACGTCCGACCACGGGCCTGCACCCTACGCGGGCCGGATTGCGAAAGCGACCTTTGCGCAGTTGAAAGAACTAGAAAAAGACGGTCACTACAGTGCCGGCAGCTACCGCGGATACAAGTTCTCCGCCTACGAAGGCGGATTGAGAGTTCCTTTCGTGGCACGCTGGCCCGGCCATGTCCCGGCCGGGACAACCTGTGACCGGCTGATTGGACTGCCGGACATGATGGCCACCTTGGCAGAGATCGCGGGCGTCGATTTAAACGAGTCTCAAGCGGTCGATTCGTTAAGCATCCTGCCGCTGCTGAAAGATCCCCAGCATCAGCCTGTGCGTGAATCGATGATCCTGCAATCCACAAGAGCGATGGTGGTCAGATCTGGACAGTGGAAGTTGCTGCTCTGTCCGGGCAGCGGCAGTGAAGGCAGATTCGGCAACTCGCCGGCTAGTCAGCAAGCGTGGCGTGATGCGGTTGAATCATTTGGCCGTAAACCGAAATCGCACAAAGAATTGTTGCAACCGCCGTTCTTGCAATTGTACGATCTGTCAAATGATCCCGGCGAACAGCGCAACGTCGCCGCCGATCATCCAGAAATCATCGCGAAGTTGGTCGCGTTGCTACAGAGGAACATCGACTCCGGACGCAGTTCGCCCGGAGAGCAACAGCGGAACGAGAACAAAAACATCAAATTGTTCAACGTGCCGCCCTTCGTATGGAAATAGAAACTTGGAATTCAGGGTCTGATCGGATACGTTGACGCAGATCATGTGACCCTAATGCCTACCGATTGCCCGTGGACAGACGATGAAACCCGCTTTGATAATTGCTTTGACCGGTATGCTGCTTGCATTGATTCCAGCGTCGGCTGCTGAGCCAACCGACTTGACATGGCCGGCCTGGCGCGGGGCCGATAGCGCCGGCAGCGCCGGCAGCGGTGCTTACGCCGATGATTGGAGCAACAGTCAGACGATACTGTGGAAGGCCGAACTGCCGTCCAAGGGGTGCTCGACACCGATTGTCTGGAATCAACATATCTTGCTGACCAGCACCATTGACGAAGAAGATGCATTGATCGACTTCGACTGGAACGGCGATGTTCGCTGGCAGACGAAAGTCGGGCCCGCCCGCCAGGGCAAGCACCGCAACGGATCGGGCAGCAACCCGTCTGCGGTCACCGATGGTGAGCATATTTTTGTTTATTTCAAGAGCGGCAACCTTGCCGGTCTGAACTTCGCTGGTGAGGTCTTGTGGAAAACAAATCTGCAAGATCGCTTTGCAAAAGACACGTTGTATTGGGATTTGGGCACCTCACCGGTGCTGACTGATGATTTCGTGGTCGTGGCCGTGATGCATAAAGGCGAGTCGTATCTTGCCGCTTTCGAAAAGGAGACCGGCGACCTGGCATGGCGGCAGCTGCGAAATTATCAAACGCCCGTCGAAGGCGATCATAGCTACGCGACTCCGATCGTAGTTGATGGCACGGCGGGACAAACGATCGTTGTCTGGGGTGCTGAGCATTTGACCGGGCACGCCGCTGCGGACGGAAAACTGCTTTGGTCGTGTGGCGGATTCAATCCGGAACAGAAAGGGAATTGGGTCGCTGTTTCGTCGGCCGTAATTGCGGGAGACATTGCTGTTGTCCCCTACGGTCGCGGCAGCCACCTGGCTGGGGTGAAACTAAACGGCACAGGCGACGTCACCGAAACACATCGCTTGTGGACTCGAACCGATACTGGTTCCTTTGTTCCGACGCCAGCGGTGCATGATGGCAAGTTGTACGTGGTACGGGATCAAGGCGAAGTGGAATGCATCGATCCGCAAACGGGCGAAACGGCTTGGACGGGTCGATTCCCAAAGAACCGCAACAAGTATTACGCCTCACCGACCGTTGCCGATGGAAAAATCTATGCGCCGCGAGAAGACGGAGTTGTGTTGGTGGCCGGCATCAAAAATGAATTTCAGCTACTGGCCGAAAACGACATGGGCGAGCGGGTGATTGCATCTCCTGTTCCGGTCGATGGCAAGATGCTGATCCGCGGCGAGCGGCATTTGTTCTGTATCGGCAAGTGAGCAAACCGTGCGGCGGAAGTCGCAGGACTTCCGATCAGCAATTTCATCATTGATTTAGGATCATCGGTAGGCCAGGACCTGTCCTGGCGTTTATTGCCAGGACGGGTCCTGGCCTACGAGATATCTGAAAATTCGCTTACGTCGCGGGATCCTGTTGAAAGCCGCTACGAGGAGACGATTTAGACAACGACTTCTTTCGCTTGTAGCGGTGGTTGGAACTCAACCCATTCACCTCCACAGAGGCGCTGTTGGGGAAGGAACCTTGCTTTGTAGTTGAGGTGTCGGTTGGCGGCGACATACATCCCCAAGTAAACGAACTGACGACTGGAGCGTTTTGCCCACTCGATCTGTTTCAGCACGGCCAGTGTGCCCAGACTGTAACGGCTGGCCGCCGGGTCAAAGTGCGTGTAGACCGCAGACGTACTGTGGCGACCGATGTCGATGATCGAAACGGCGATCAACTGGTCGTCCAGGTAGATCGCCAATTCTTTCGTTTCACAGCATGTGTCGGCAAGAAATGCACGGTACGAATCGGCGTCAATGTCTTCCCCAGTACCGAGCGACCGCTGGTGACGATGCTGGTTAAACATGACGGTCCGCTGCCGATCCACCCTTGGCAAACCCCATTGATAAGTCAGGTCGCGGTTGCCGCGATTGAGTACGCGGCGCAGGGATCGAGTCAATCGAAAGCGATCAACGATGACGCGTGTGGGTTTGCATTCGTTACAACTTGGGCATTGAGCGCGGTAAACGAAATCGCCGCTGCGCCGATAGCCTTGTTCCAACAAATGGTCGGTGACTTCCGGCGTGACCGTCCCCACCGGTAGCCGCAGCGGCATCCGCGCGGTCGTTGCTTCGAGATACGGGCAAGCTTGCAGCTGGTCCTGAACCACGACCAACCGGCATTCACCGCTGGACAAACGAATCGGGTTTTCGGGATCAAGATGTCGCATGAAAGACAACTTCGGGGAACAACTCGTTCACCATCATACGCGTGGGGGCCGGTCGCGTGGAGGTTTTTTCGGCGCTTGAGGCGTCAAACATGCCGCGCGAGTATAAATTGTTCAGGTAGTCACTTCCCTGCCTGATTGGTGATCGCTGTTCCCTCGGTCTCGACGTACTGAAGATATGGCAATTCGTCCAACTGACTGAGGCCGGCATCGGTGATCTTCGTGTTGTTCAGTCCCAGGCCCGTCAGCAGTCGCAACGAAATCAGTTGGCGAAGATCATTGTCTTCGATAGCGGTGTCCGCGAACTGAATCTGTTGAAGATTTGGCAGACCTTCCAGATATGGCAACAATTTGCGATCGAAATTCTCAGGCGTGAAAGCGACCGCATACACCAATGGCTCCTCCGCCGATGCGCTCAGCATCTTTACACCTGCACGGGACAAGGCGAACAAACTTTGTTTTCGGTCGAGTCCGAAACCGGCGACTTCGTCTTGCCGCCAGCGAAAGAACTGATCCGCGTCGATCTGCTCAGGCCCGCTTGCCCGCATCACAAAATACAGATCTTCCAGCAAGGGACGCGGATCTGAAACGTGAAGTTTGTCGCCCGGCTTCGCCGTGCTGGCGAAGTATTGACGAAACAGACGTCGCTCATGGGGAAACGGGACCGCAAGTCTGCCCCAACCAGTCATTTCTTCCAAGCCATCAGCGGTGGTGATCAATCCGCGTGGCACATTACCCGAGTACATCACATGACAAAAACAGCGATCGACCCAACCAAAGTAGAAGCCGGCCGGGATGATAAACAGGATTGCGATCGTCGCCTGCTCCCAACGGGTAACCGTTGCCCGGGATTGTGATTTACCTGTCGCACCTTGCCTCAGGATCAAGTAACCAACGCCTGCGATGGCCAGGTTCCAGGGAATAACGCTGTAATTGATTCCAGCCAAGATTGGCGACAGGAATACGACGATGCCCAAGTGCACGGCGACGCATAATCGCGCAGCCCAGTGCGGCCGCAACCAGGCAAGAACACCAAGGCCGACTTCGCTTGCGGCAACGACAATGGCAAATGGCAAGTAAAGTTGCTCTGGCTGCAATCCGGCTTGGGTGACCAGTGTCCAGGATTGGAAACCGATCCAATTGGGCGAAAGGAACTTATGGACTCCCGTCCAGATCCACATGCTGACAAGATACCAGCGGCACAATCGTTGTCCGCGATCCCCAAAGTAGGCGAGCATCAAAATCGCCAACCCAAAAAATTGAGGTTCCAGTCGGAACTGATCAAAGATGCACGCGGTCATCAGCACCAGCCAATGCACGGGGACGCCAATTCTGGGACGCACAGCGGCAAGAACCAGCGAGACCACCATCGGCCAAGCAAAAGATAGCTGCGGTAGCGCGGCCAGCACTGGCAGGTTGATGGGATCGGCACGCGACTCCCACAGCGGCCAGGTAATCACGACCGTGAATAATTGGCACGCGATCGCAGCCAACAGCATGACGTATCGCATCGGTTCCTTGGCGGGAGCCGTCGAATTCTCCGAATTCGATGTCAGCACGGTTTCGATGTCAGCAGGGGGATTTTGGCCGCTGGTTTCTAATCAAATTGGATTCGCAGGGAACATCGGCAGCGGACGTGAGTTTTTCTCATCGTAGGCTGCAAGCGCAGGTTCGTTCACCGAATCAACGACGACCATTCCGAACTCGACTTTAGTCCCACCACCATTGACCGTCGGCCAGATTCGATGGTCCGGCAGATTGCTTGACCTGATTGTTGGCGCCTTCGGTGTCGACAACAAGTGTGTCCTTTTTCAGGGCCAAACGAGGCTGCATGTGGACTCCACCGCCCAGCGGCGTCATCAACGTATTGCCGCGCCAGACTGCATTGACAGCCGTTTCGACTTGCTCGGGTGCCGTGTGAGCTTGCACGGCAAACTGGGCTTCGTCGCCAAACACCTGCATGCTCCAGTTCGCTTGCGTATAAAAGTCTTGTTCTTGGATGTAAGCGGCCGCAATGGCAACGTCAAATAACTGACGCATCTCTGCATAGATTCTGACGCGCGCCGCAATCTCTGGAAATTTGTCGGTGAAGTCCTTGCAGAATGCCTGGCTCGCTTTGTTGACTCGTCCCGAGGCGACACGGCGGCCACCGGCGACGCGTTCATTCTCTCCCACCAGCTCGACGCCTCGTTCGTTGATCTTCATCGCCAGGCCATCTTCGCTGACCGAGATGCCATCGTAACGCGGTTGGAAGAACCAACGTTCCAAAGCGTTTGCGGCAACAGCCGCCGGATTTGCGCGGTCAACATAACTTTGCATTCGGATCGGCAACCGCTCCAGGCCAATACCAATCAGCTTCATGCGGTAGTCGGCTTCGACCAGCACGCGAGCGAAATGGGTTGAATTGGGGATCCCGCGAATGCTGACCGTTTGCAGACCCAAATTGTTTTTCAGTCCCAGAGCCAATTGTTGGGCATCGCTGGGTCGAACTCGTCCGCGCACCGAGGCCAGGAATTGCTGCATTCGCTGCAAGCCTTCTGCAGTCGGGTCGATCGAAACGCTGATCACGCCGGTCGGCTTCTGTCCGGGGGCGAATGCCCGCAGCGCCGTAACCAGGTCTTCGAGCAGGACCACGGGACGACCCGTTTGGATCCCAACAAGTCGCTCCGTCGGATCGGGAACAAAGCCTTCCGCAGGTCCAGCGATCACAATGTCGCCGCTCTCGGGATAAAAGAACACGTACTGAACGGCCGTCAGTCCGGCCAAACCAAGCATCTCTTCTGTCGGTCGTCCGCCCGCTTGAAGTCGAGCTTGTAGAGCTGACTCCAATCGGTTGAGCGAAACCTTGCGAAGTTCGCTGGCACGCATCACGTCTTCATCGGCCTGCTGACGGGCGGCCAACAGCCGTTGCTGAGCGACTCGAGGATCGAACTGCCGCACCTTCAGGACGCCGGTGGCATCGATGTCGATGCCAGCAATCGGTTGAGCAAAATTGTTTAAGGTTTGTTGAGCGCTCGCCGGTGCACTGAGCATGCAATAGGACGCCAGCAGCGCGGCGAGAACAGCAAGTTTTGGAAGAGTTTTCATCGATTGGCCAACTTGGCTACAGCAGCAGCGGACGAGAATGGGGAGCGGATGCCCTAGAAAATCATCTCTGACAATAATCGCCGGGCAC
>JBFJVZ010000062.1:0-23892 GCA_041623895.1 Pirellulaceae bacterium
CCCGGCAAAGAAAGCGAGTAACACTCGCTTTCTTTGCCGGGGGAGAAGGGAGCCAGTTTAGAGTAGGCTGGGCTCGGAGAGGAAGTCGCGAGCCCGCAATCCATCGAACACCGATCGCAGTTTCGACGCTTCACTGCACTTTCCTCTCAATCCCGTACGAGATTTTGAGAAGACTGCATCGAACCGATTTCTCGAACTCCACGCGGTCGATGCAACCGGTCGCAGTTCGAGATGGGTGAAACTGCAGTCGGTGTGTCGGACCGAAAGCAAGTTTCGAGCAATCAAAACCACCTCCTGTGTTGTCGTCCTGTGTCACGAACGGACTGGCCTCGAAGACACATTCCACGCCCACCTTACGCTATCCGCTTCTCAATTGAGCGGGATGACATCGATTGTGGGCGGCGACTGTTCTCGCTGTGTGCCTCCCAATCACTGTCCGACATTCCATGTCCATTTTAGGTTCATTGAAGCCGCAATACACGACCGGGACGACGAGCAGGGCCAAGCCGCCCGCAACTGAGCCATTCTGCTCCATGCGAATCTGCTTGTTTGGGTTCGGCGAGGGCGGTTAAATTGTGAATTTTCGCTGCCCGGGGATCTAGGCGAGTGGGGGTCAAATTGGAAATGTCGATTCACATCGTTGGAAGGAGGGCACCATGCGTCGATCGATGCTCAAGCTGAAAGAGATCCGCAAGCACAGCAAGGATCCGCTCGAACTCGACTGGGAAACGTGGCACGAGCCGCTGCGGGGCGCGGGGATCGATCCGGACGCGGTCTGTGACGACCTGCGCGAGTACCTGACCACGTGTCTGTTCGCGTCGATGCCGAACCTCACGTTCACGCTGTACACGAAGCGGAAGCTGCTGAGTTTCCTGAAGGACGAGTGGGCGAAGCAGGCGGCGGAGGGCGGCTGGTTCGTCGTCGCCAACCGCGATGCTGACATGACCTGCGTGTCGATCGCCGACGGCAAGGTCGTGATCATCCCCGGCTACGCGATCAGCGAACAGACGTTTGACGTCGAAAAGCGATACAAGTCGCTCAAGACCTGGCTGCAAGCCGAGGTACGCCATGAGAAGGTCTGCGCAGAGACGGACGCCGAGGCCGACGCCGCGGATGCAGCGTTCGAGGACGCCAAGGCGACCAACCCCAACGCGGTGGATGGCGAGGGGTGGACGCAGCTCGTGCACGTCGTGGACGACCCGACAGCTGTGAAGCGTGAGCTGGACCGGGGCGCCAACCCCAACCACGTCGTCAAAGATACGAGGCAGACGCCGCTGACCCGAGCAGTCGCCAAACGCGTGGGCGAGTCTGTACAATTGCTCATGCAGGCCGGCGCCGACGCGAGCCATCGTACCGGCAGCGGGCATTGCGCAATCACGCAAGCCCTGCAGCACAACGTCAAAGATCTGGCCATCGCGAAGGTTCTGCTTGATTACGGCGCCGACATCGACGCGATCGGCTATCACGACAAGACGGCCCTGCAGTCCGCCACGGCGAATTACGATCTGGACGGCATGCGATTCTGTCTCGAGCACGGCGCCGATCCCAACGGCCCCGAGGGAACTGAGCCGCCGCTCAAGTCCGCGGCGCACAACATGGACGTGGTCCGCCTGCTGCTCGAGTCCGGCGCCGACCCCAACCGCGACGGCGCAGGCGCGGATGTCATGCGGACGTGCGTAATGAAGAAGAACCTGGAGGGTGCACGTCTGCTCATCGACGCGGGCTTGTCCCTAAGAACGTCGAGCACAACAACCTGCTGCACGACTGTGGCGATCCCGAGATGGCGAAGCTGCTGATCGCCGCGGGCGCCGACCCCAACATCAAGCTTGAGGGCATGGCCAGCCCGCTCTCCGCGGTCGTCCGCGTGTACCACGAGGTCCGCGACGAGATCAAACAGAACATGCGGGCCGTCGCCGAGGTTCTGATAGACGCCGGCGCCGACCTCAACGTCGGGGGCGACGGGAACTGGGCTAAGACCACGCCGCTGATCGTCGCGACACGTGCGATGTTTCTGGAGGGCATGCAACTCCTGCTCGAACGCGGCGCCGACCCTACGATCGAGGCCGGCGGGCAAACCGCGATGTCCGTCGCCGAGGCGATCAAGTCAAAGGAGGTCGCCAAGCAGGCCGTCGCCCTTCTGAAGGAACACGAAGTGTCGTGACCTCTGTTGGTGATGCCTGGGAAAACTGCCTTCCGTTGCCAAGCAGAGTGCCGACGTGCCATCAAGATGACAACATTTCATGCGGCACGATCTTGCGTCCGAAAGGCGCTTCGGCCGTCAACCCCGAAGGCAGTTGCACCGACTTCTTTTCTCCCCAATGTCGAACCGTCCGAGGACTGATGCCACCGATAGACGATCAACGCCAAATACTTCCGATTGCGGGATCGTTTAATGAATTGCTCCAACACCTCTACGAGCTTTGATTGGCCAATTCGACCGCTTCTGGGATCACTCTGCTTCCAGGCGCGTGCTGAGGAGCAATGATGCGAAGCTGGTCAACCCCCATCGCTTCGCTCTCGCCGGACTCCCGCCTTGGTGCGTTTCGAGCAGGTGTAGTAGCGGTACTGCCGACCGTGGTTGTTGTCTTTTCCGAGGACGAGGTTGGTCGTTGTGTTTTGGAGCGTCTAGCACGCAAGGCCGCCGAGGGTATCGATGTGCGATTGCTGCTTGATGATGTCGGTAGTTTGCACGCGAGAAAGATTTTGCTTGGATGAGCATGGAAGGCTTGGGCCATGAATTGCCTGGGTGTCAGACATTCCAGAGTCTCTCGCACTGGGCTCGGCATTCGCGATTGGCGGCGAATCGGGACCGCTTCTAGCCGCATTGATCGCACTCCAAAACTTACCAGAAGGGTTCAACGCTTATCGGGAGTTGATCGAATCGCGAACATTCACTTCGGGGCATATCATTGCTGCTTTTTCCGCACTGTCATTGCTCGGACCGGCCGCTGCACTTACGGGGTATTTCTGGCTGCCGGATTATCCAGTTATCGTGTCCTGTATCATGGTGTTTTCTGCTGGCGGCATTCTCACCTGTGCGGAATTGCCAAAGCGATTGATGTGGACTGGTCCCCGGGCCGCGAATTGTTCTCTGCGCAGTCACGGCACCTTCGTCAGGTACATCAACTTCAAGCGAACATCATCACCCGCGACCAACGAAATGCAGTACCTTTGAGAACTGAATGCCTGGGGCAGGCCCTTGGTTTTGTCTAACACATAGTGCTTTGACATCTGGTAGCGATGAGGCGTTTGTTGTTCGGCGACAAAATGCGCTAATCCGTGTTCGGTGTGTACGAAAACCGAGCCTTTCGAGTCACAAAAGACTGGCATGTAGTCCCTGGCGTGAGAAACCTCTGTCAGTTTCGTCGGAGCCTTTAGCTCCTGAGCAATCTTTCCATCACGAACAATATTGATCTGATTTTCGGGACCACCTCTGATTCCTCCCAACCAGGTGTTGCCGATGGGATCAGATAGAAGCGGGTAACCTGACATCCGCAGTATGTTCGTTACTTTCCCGCTTCGATTTACGCGAACGGCTGACTGGCCCGTATAGATGTCGCACACTCCACCGGACTTGCCTTCTGGGCTGGCAATCCAGAGTGCGTCGTTCCGCTCGCGCAGCGCCGGATACTGTCCCATGCCCTCGATTGCATGATGAGTTGCTTGGAACACGACATCTTTGTTTTCAATTTTCGCGAGAAAGGAAGTGCCGCCATCATGCCGGAGTTTGTTGTCGCCGCAAAAAAGGTAACGGTGATCTGGGCCAGGCACGATGAACGCGATTGAGCCATAGCGCGAACCCGCCTTGATCAGGGACTCCCGGCAATCAAGCCACTGATCGTCCACCAAAACACGCAGACTCTCGTCGTGCAGACACCAAATCCGCCCCTGCTTATCGGCAATTACCATCGTGTGACGACCCCATCTGTCCCGACGGATCGGATGTGGAACGCCCAGGCCGAAGGATTCACGTATCAATTCCTGATGCTTCTTGAGAAGGCCTAGGAGGTCTCCATGATCGATGACTCGAGTTCCCCGAATCAGCAACGTTGTCTCTCTTCCGACAACCAGAACCGTATTATCGACTCCAGCGACAATCCTTCCATATGGTCCGTTGCGGTCGCGCCGGGACAATGGCTCAATCCACGGCACAACGTGCCATTCGTCCTTATCAAAGAACGCGATTCGGTTTTTTGCTGGTGGTTCAGTGATCGACTGCAGATCGTCGTCGTAGCCGAGGAAAAGTGGTTGCGTTGCCGAAACTCGCTTGCCCTTATGAAAACGTGGAGCGCCGTCGGGCACGAAGGTCCAAATAGCTCCTGTACCCGTTATGGCGAAAGCCTTGCCGCATACTTCCTTCTCCAAAACCTTCAAGGTGCGATCAAGCGGGCCAACTTGCTTGACGTGTTCCGCTGTGCTGCCTAGCCGATCGTGATTCTCGTTTACTTGGTCGCGGCCTCTGACCTCGTCGTCATCGGCTACGGACCAGGTACAATACGCACAGATCGCAAGTATCGACACGGTCGCCTGGAATCCTACTCGAAGCATGGCTGAATCTCGAATCTTGGGCAAAATCGCCTTAGGGCAATCGGATCATGAAAACTCAGTAGTGAACGCGGGCATCATCGTGCCGGCAAATTCATCGCCCCTGATATCCTATCTTACGACAGAACACGGGGGCATCCGATTTGATTATTTGCGCAATGCCTTAGCTGGACAGCGCCACTTTCATCAGCCGCGGGCGCGTTAGCGTCCGGTTTTTTCGGCATGAATCGACAAGAACCGTGGGCTAACGCCCGGCGGCTGATGAGGCGGCAAAACACGGCAGTTTGATTCAAAACGGCGCTGTCTAATTAGAGCAACTGCCCGGCATCGTTCGCGATCGCCGATTCTTGGCGCTGTACCAAGAAGCGTTAGGCCAGCTCGGTGCAAACGAGAGATGTGATAGCGATGAGCGTATCTCCAGAAAACTGCCGTTACTGAAACACGATCCTCTTGCACTTGCACAGCTGATGCGCGATGGAGCGCCTCTTGGTTTTGAATTAACTCAGCAGTTGGATCGGTTCCTGCCCAACAACTGGCTCAAAGATCATCCTGATGCAAGCCTTGAGATCACTTGACTTTCTGCCTAAATTGAGTGTGTTCTTGAAAACGCCTACAACTAAAACGTGTACGAATCGACGAACGGATAATGGCGATGACTAGATTGCTTGTTAGTTTGTCGATGTTCATAGTGATGCATTTTATCGCGGACGCTCGTGCGAGCGCCGATGATCCTCCGTTTTCAATCACAGAACTTGTCCCGCAGCCCACGTATCGTTATCCGCCAGAGATCGCGGGCGCAGCGCAAGCGATGGGACTCCAGTACGTTCCGGAGGAGACGCGCCGCGTCACCTATCTGGACGTAAAGACACCGTTGGGAAAATCGCTGCTAGCAAGCAGACTGCAAGAGAACCCCGATGAGTTAGATCTGCTTATTGACGTCGCGCGCGTCGCTGGCTTGTCTCCGCAAAATGACCTTGAATTCGTCATGCTCGCCGGCATGAGTTATCCAGTTATAGCCAGTACCTTTGTCGTCAAAACCACAAAGCCGATTGACGTGCGCCGGTTGGCTAAGACGCCTGGCGTCAGAACAGAGTTTGTCCTGGGAAAACCAGTCTTCTCAACTGAAATTACATATTTCAGTTTTCCTGAAGAAAAGACGATCGTTATCGGTGGCAGAAATGAAGTGATCTATGCGCTTCGATTCAAGAATCGCACCAAGCACTTTCAAAGATTTGGATGGCTAGACCCGAAAGGATTTAGCTGGGTTATTCACGACTCATCAACCGGTGCGGCATTTTCAAATACCCGGGCTGTCGACTTCGGCTTTTCGGCAGAAGCCAAGAAGGCAGCCGATCTGCTTGAATTGGAGGAACAACTGAAGCAGGGAAAGATAACGGTAGAACAATTCACCGACGGCTACATCCAGCAATATCAAACCATTGGAAATCCGCCCCCGCCACGAGACCAAATACTTCGGTCAGCACAGAATACGCAGAACGCTTACAGCAAGGTCATACCCACGTTCTCGAAAATCTCTGCTTTACAAGACGTTTGGATTCGAGAGCTGCGGTTCGAAAGTATTGAACCGCCCAAAGCCAGGATTTTTAGATTCTCACCGGGTTTTGAACCGATTAGATCAACACGTAATGCGGATGCGTTGTCGATCATGCAGCGATTTGAAACGCGACAATTCAGTAGTCAGCGAGAAAGAGAAACCATGCTACGTGATTCTCTGAACGCGTTTACAAAGCTCCATCATCGAATGGCACTCGGTGACACTGCAGCCATCTTGCCTGTCATGAAGCTGTTCTTTCTAACCAGCGATCATGCGTCGCGGCAAAAAATGGTCATGACCTTTGCCGCTCGTCCGACTCTACCTGGACTCGAGATGTTGGGGACAGAAGCGCGCTATTTCGGTTTATTGCGTGCCTTTAGTAAACGCGGCGTCACATACGATACACCGCGTTTGAAGAGCGACAGCGGGGCACCTAGGTACGTCCGACCAAACATGCCTCATACCTTGCTATCTGCCTGCAGCTACTACTTGAAAAGACCGGGAGATCCGCGAACCACGATCGGAATCATTCGCATCTTGGAAGACCTTCGCCCCCCTCAAGCAGATTCTTGGCTGCAGACATTAGCCAATGATCCGACGAGAGATGCTTCCGTTCGAGATGAAGCGAAACGCGCAAGGGAAGCAGTGTTAGCCGACAAGCAACTTTCGAGCGCACGCTTGCAGCCCAAGGATGCCAGCCAGGCTTTGGATTGGTTTGACGCACCTTATCGCCCAAAACGGGCTGGTGCGATCACATGGGCCATCAATTCGCAATTGCCCGACAGCCAGCGAGCTGCTTTCATCAGCAAAATGTCAGAGATGTTAGACGATTCGATTCTTTGCCAACGAGCTGTGAAAGCCCTCAAGCAACACCTGAAGCCAGGTGAAACGAACTCGCTTCGCGCTATATTGGCGACCGCAGTGAACAACCAAGGCAGTTTCCGCGACGACCGAACTGCGTATCGCGCGGTCGATGTACTGGCTCACGTGAAAGACCACGCTGGAATTCAACCAGCACTAAAATCGAAAGACTTCAAGTTGGCTAAGTACGCGAAAAGCGTCTCGCCCTAGCGCATCACCAATGAGTACCGCAACAACGTGCCATGAACACAAGCGGCGGTGTCGGTAAAGAGATGATAAATATCAAGGTACTTCGAGAAGATCAATTCGCGGACGAGACGCGAAAAGCCTGTGTGCTCGGTGTGATCGAGAAACGTTTCCTTGATATTGAAAGCCAGCCAACCGTCGGTGCGAACGAGCTTCATGGCATTGTGGAATCGCAAACGCTTCTCTTCACCGTCCTCGATGAGAATAAAGAAGACTTCGTCTTGCCCTAGCTTCTCGGAGTCGGATGGTGGAAACTGAATTCGATAGCGTTTTGGCATTATTCAATATCCTACCGGCAGGGCGAAACAGGTGCCCAATCTACTCAGAACTTGAATGACCTGGCGTTTGCGATCACGTACGATGGGGAGACCGTGTCTCCCGAGGCTGGTGAGGTTGTTATCACCAACTCCGCCGACTTGGACAAGCAAGCCGGCAACCAATCGCGGCGTCGCTTTACTGCTGATCTTGAAAATATGACTGCTTACGACCAGGTCTTCTATCCAATCTTTGGCGTTGGGTGCGTGATCGCAACGATCGCCTCAATCTTTGCGGCGAGAAAATCCGGGCTTGTCTTCTCCGCGGTACCTCTTGGTGTGGGCATCATTGCTTTCTGGGCCGGACTTTTCATCGGTTCTGAGGTTGGCTACCAGACTTGGCAGTCCATCCCCGACCCACCCGACGAGGCATTCAGCGACACGGCCCCGCTGGGGGCGTTACTCTTTGGCTGGCTCCCTGGCAGCATCTTTTGCGGAGTCGTCTTCGGAATCACTCGGCTCACTCGACAACTTTTTTCCCGAGGCGATGCTTCCGGTGGCGATCCCGATGCTTCCGGTGGCGATCCCGATTCAATCGCTGTTGAGACTGGTAATCCTTACCAATCACCGGGATCGCGACACGGCGGATGAATGACGTCATCCGGCTGCGCAGTGGAGGCGCAATCTTGATGATCGCCGGCGAATCCGCCGCTCCCACACGACCCCGAACTTTGGCAAACGATACAACAGTCGTCTGCTGCGGTCTCGCGGATAATCGCCTACGATCTTGGCGACCGAACAATCGACCAAATCCCAGTTGTTCACATGCCGTGTTCTGGCAATCCATGTCGAACACCGCTTTACGGACGATTTTGTCACTCGTCTGATATTGCAACACGAGGATGAGAGTTTCACGGGAGGGCGAATTGCACGGGAGGTCCGAGCTGAACCGTTTTAACGCGCATTACGGCTCCGCGGGAGCGTCGCCCTCCCATTGGTTGTGAAACCTGTCTTCTTGTCCCCCACGCTTAACAGAAGGACTTATATGCTGCCACTTTTCACCATCCCAGTGCCGCCACACTGAACTGAACCATTCATTGCCTCTCACCCTGGTGAGGATCGAATGATGACGACTAGTTTTCGCAAGCATTCGATTGCCGCACTCCTTGCGCTGGAGTTCGTGTTGTCGTCAGCACTCATCGCCCCGGCACTGAGGTCCTACAAACCCGCCAAACGCGACGGCGTTGCAGTGGAGGCAGAGGTAAGGCAAAAGTTCACGTTTCCTCCTGATTAAAGCTGGCGGAAGATTCGTGATGCAACCGGAACGTTGCTACACTGTCGCATAACGAATGAAATTCGAATACGTTTAACACGGATATGCAGCAAGGACCTCGCACGTGCAAAACCCAACATTGTTGACTGCCTCCGCCCTTCTTTTGGCACTTTCAGTCGCTGCAACTGCCGCCGCCGAAAAGCTAGTTGTTCCCGTTTCGCTGGACGGAATCGAACGGGACGAACATCAAGTAAAAGCAACTGAACCTCGTTCGGCAAAAACAGAAGCTGAGTTAAGTGAATTGCTTGGCAAGGCAGCAGCCATCAAATTCAAAGATCGAGTTGATTTCGCGACGCATGACTTTGTGCTATTCCAATGGGCAGGTTCCGGTCAAGACAAAATCACAGCTGTCGTAAAAAACGACACAGCGATCTTTCAATACAAGAGGGGTCGGACGCGAGATCTACGCCGGCATCGGCTGGGGTTTGCAGTAAAAAAAGGACTGAAGTGGAAAGTCGTAACCCTGCCGCCGGCCAATCGGAAGCGTCCCGCCTCAGATGACCACGAAACAAACGTAAAGCTTCATGCACCCGACGCGAAGCGTGAAAATGCGATTGCTTGGCGCGACTTCTCACCGGCAAAACTGAAGCTATTGCGCGACAAGAACAAACCAGTTCTGGTCTTTATTTACGCGGCTTGGGATTTGAACTGTGCAGTTCTGGATCGTACGCTTTTCGCGAACACGCGTGTGGTAGAGGCAATTCAGCAACGCGAGTACATTCCGCTGCGTGCCGACTGTACAACAAGGCCCGTCGACGAGGACCTCAAAAGTTTTCTTCGACAGGTCGACTGGGACGGGAACGCAACCGTTGTTGTCTTCAGTGGTGCGAAGAATAAGAAACCCGTGGTGCTTCAGCAGAACAGGGCGCACAAGAACATCTCGGCGGAAGAACTGCTCGATGCGATGAAGATATTCCCACACCAGGGTAGCGACGGGAACCAGGCAAAGAAACGAGCAGATTGACGTTCAAGGCTCTTTGTCAAGTCGCGCAGATCAATCAACGATTTTTCTTCACAGGTACACAGGATGACAGCCAACACTGATTGCACCCGCCTTGGACGAAGGACGCTGTTAAAGAATGGCACGCTGATCCTGGCGGCGGCAACGCTGCGCCCGAAGAAGCTGCTCGCCGAACAGCAGGATTCGCCCCTGCGGGTCGGACTGATCACTGACTTGCACTACGCCGACAAGCCGCCCGCGGGTTCACGTCATTACCGGGAAACGCCCGACAAGCTGGCGGAAGCCGCCGACCAATTTGCCAGACACGAACTGGCGTTTATCGTTGAGTTAGGCGACTTCATCGATGCGGCCGACAGTGTGGATGCCGAACTTGGCTACTTGAAGCAAATCAACAGAGACTTTTCAGGCATTTGCAAACAACGGCATTATGTGCTGGGCAATCATTGTGTTTACACACTCACCAAGCAAGAGTTTCTGGACAGCGTTGAGCAGAAGAATTCTTACTACTCGTTTGACTCTGGTGACTTTCATTTTGTTGTCCTCGACTCATGCTTTCGAGGTGACGGAGAACCGTATGGCCGAAAGAATTTTGTGTGGACCGATCCCAACATTCCCACCGCCGAAGTCGAATGGCTCAGAGCCGACTTGAAGAACGCCACCAAGAAAACAATTGTGTTTGCCCACCAGCGACTGGATGTAAGCAATCATTACGGAGTTAAGAACGCGGCCGAAGTGCGGAGAGTGATGGAGGAATCCGGCAACGTATTGGCGGTGTTTCAGGGGCACAGTCACAAGAACGACCACCACGACATCGGCGGCATCCACTACTGCACTCTGGTTGCCATGGTCGAAGGCTCGGGCAGCAAAAATAACGGGTATTCTGTCATGAGCCTCAGCGCCGACGGGACGATCAGCATCGACGGATTTCGCCGGCAAGCGGATTACCAGTGGCGAGCCTGACGAAAGATCTTCGCCGACCCTGCCCGCTTCACTGGCCAAACTGCGACGCTGGCGATGAAAGCGCAGTCGTTAGCCAATTGACGCCGGAAATTGGCATTTGCTCGGGCGGGCGGTTACCATAATCGCTTTCCTGCCTGACATCTTCAGCGAGATCCGATGTACCGAACAATCACTATCAGCTCGATCGCCGTGCTATTGCTTGGTATTTTCGAGATTACCGTGATTGGTGGAAGTGGCACACTGAATTTCATGGAAGCAGGAACCAGCATCGGTTCATTTCTTGGATTTCAAGACAGCGCTGGAATCAGCTCAATCACGATCGAGGATTTTGGCGATCCCGGGACATCCGCCGGTGCCTACTCATTTGACAATCTGACGACCGCCATTCCCGAGCCAAGCAGCTACGTTTTTGCCGCAACCGCATGCCTGGCGATCGCGTATCGGCGGAGGCGAAAAGTGCACGGTCGCTGAACCTTGGTGCGGTTCAGTTCATTAACGGTTCCTGCAGGATCACAAAGCCGGGACGCTATCATCCGTTCGCACGAAATTGCTTGCTCACATGTGGTCGGCGACGTGAAGGCACGCGCGGTTTCCACGAATTTTTCGGCCATCCGGGCGGAGGTCACCGCTACTTGCCCGAAGAACTCACCATCAAGAAAACGCTCTCCATCACGACCTTTCGCGAGATCGGCAACGAAAGTTCGCCGTTCTGAACCCAACAGATTGGCAGCCATGGAACCTCGCTTGCTGTTCGTTTTGCTTTGCCTCCTTGTTCGCACTTTTCCGCTGGGCGCGGCGGAGCGACCGCCCAACGTGCTGATCTTTCTGATGGACGACATGGGCTACGGGGATGTGCGGGCCTTGAATGCCGAAGGCGCCGGGTTTGCCACACCCAATCTGGACAAACTTGTCCAGCAGGGGCTGACGTTCACCCAGGCCCACTCCTCCGCGTCGGTCTGCGCTCCAACTCGCTACGCGCTGTTGACCGGAAACCACGTCTATCGGGGCAAGAATCCAAACGGAACCTGGGGCCACTTCGCAGGAAGCCAGATTCTGTCGCAGCAGCAGACCATAGCCGACATGCTGCGAAAGCTCGGGTATGCGACGGCCTTCTTCGGCAAGAGCCATCTGGGTTCGACCTTTCAGCGAACAGACGGCACAACGGCGAAAGACTTCAACGACGCAGATCTCTCTCGGCGTTTTGTCGATGGCCCCCGAGATCATGGGTTCGAATACACATTGACGCTGCCGGCGGGTATCCAAGCGGAACCCTATGCGTTCTTCCAAAACGACCAGCTTGCGCGGTGGGATAACGAACCAATGGCGTGGCAAACCTTCGAGACCGATGCCGAGGCCCGCCGTCACTTTCGCATCGAAAAGCGTGGCAAGAAGTCGGCGTACGCAATGGACAATTGGAGCACGGAGACAGTTGGACCGCTGCTCGCTCGCGATGCACTGAGATTTATCGATCGACACGTGAATGAGAAGGGAAAGGAGCAACCTTTTTTGATGCACTACTGTTCCCAGGCGGGACATTCACCGTATGCCCCGCCCGTCGCGTTTAATCCTAATGATCCAATCAACACACGCGACCTTGCTGCGCCCGGCGCAGTCGCGATTGCGGGGCAGACAGTCAACAAACGTACCGACATGATCCTGGAAGGCGATGTCGCGCTGGGTCTGTTTATCGACAAACTACGCCAACACGGAATTCTGCAAGATACGTTGATTCTGTTTACCAGCGATAACGGAGCAGCGGTCGGCCCGAGTTCGAGTTGGTCGAATCCAATCTACAAGGACGTCAAGGACGACAGTCCGTATGGGGGTAATCGCCTGGAGGTCAGTCCGCAAAATCCCCAGCAGATTCACCGCAATGCTCAGGGTGTTGCCGCTGACGGCAGCCCTCTCCGCGGCGAGAAGGGATTCGTCTACGAAGGCGGCCACCGCATTCCATTTATTCTCCGCTGGGACAACGGTATCCCGGCCAACCAACGAGTGCATGATCAGCTGATTGGTTTGCACGATGTGTACGCAACGATCGCGGCGATTGCGGGGGCGAAAGTGGACAGCGAACAAGCACAAGACAGCTATGACTTTTCCAAAGTCTGGCTGACGCCTACAGATAATCATCCGCTTGTCCGCAAATCGCTGTACATACAATCCAATCGACCCTGGGAACAGAACAACAAAAAGATTTTCAATACCTGGGCTGCATATCACGCGGCACACGCAGGAGGTTCATTGGATTTATGGAAAGCCATCCTTGAATACAACACTCACGATCCGGACGGTAGGACCGCCGCCCGTGCCGTCGAACTGTATCACCTCAGCGAAGACCCTTCGGAAGCCAACGCCCTCAACAGGTTGTCCCGACTTGCTGAGATCGAACAGCAGTTCCGCGCCGAGTCGCGAAAATCCCGGACTGCTCCCTGACAATCCTAAAGATCGCCGTCGACACGGAATCTACACATCCAATGCTCTTCAGAAAGATCGCGTTGAGAATCATTCGTGTCTGGCGTTTCCCTAACTAATTCGACAGCGCTGCTTTTGAACGCGTCGTAACCCGAAGCGTAAGCGAGGGAAGGTGTTACGAAATATCCCTCGCTAACGCTTCGGGTTACCATGGCTTCGTTCGCATGTCACGCGATGGAAACAGCTCAGCAATGCCATCGCGCAAAGAATTGGCGCTGCCCAACGAATCAACATTTACCGCACCCTTGCCGACCCGACTCCACCAAAAGAAGTCGACGGGAGTGAGGAACTGTATGCTCACGCCGATGATCCGGACGAATGGATCGAGCTGGCTAACAATCCAGCATTCGCCGCGGTGAAGATACTTGACGGCACTGGTACATCGTATTACGATATACCGGAATATGAGGTAGTGAGCGACGGCAGTTTTCGCGGCGGAGTTTTCAAACCGCATGAAATCATGGGTAACACAGCTTCGAAAGGGGATCGGAGAACTTGTCGTGCTGGCTGCGCTGAAACAGGGCGAAGCATACGGCTACGAATTACTTCAGCGTATCAATCAAACAGACGGTCTGGGGATGACGGAATCGACTGTCTATCCGCTGCTTGCCCGACTGACGGAAGATGGATTCCTGACGGTTCGCGCGGTTGCGTCGAAATCGGGGCCGCCCCGTCGCTACTACAAACTGACAAGAGTTGGCCGCAGCCGGCTTCAGGAAATGTCTCACCTGTGGAACAATTTTTCAGCCGGCGTGGAATCGCTGCTTAACGGGGAAAATAGATGACCAAAGCCACCCATTTGTCCTCCGAAGTTCGCATTGAAATTGACGCTCATCTGGACGAAGTTGACAAAGTGTTGCAAGAAAGTGACGTTTCGCGATCGGAACGACGGGCGCTTTGTGACGAAGTGGAATGCCAGATCATCGACATGTTATCTGAGCGCTGCTCGGCTAATCCGACGGTCGCGGACGTGAAAGCGTTATTGGCGGGAATGGATTCGCCGAGTCGTTTTGCGCGTCAGAATGATGATCGGCAGCTGCAGCCGATTTCTGAACCGACGGTACTTCCGCTGGCAACTGCCGCCGCCATGACGGCCGTCTTCGGCGTTATCGGGGCAATTATTTGGGCGGAATGGCGCGGAGCTGAATCAGACCGTCAGCAGGCTGCCATCATTGCCTTTCTGATGACCTTTCTTGCTTTGGGGATGGGAGTAACGGCGATCCGTGAGATTCGACGGAATGCTCGCTTGAAACGAGGGTATCTGCTTGCCTACATAGGCGTGATCAGTCTTCCAATTTGTTTTTCTCTTTGGGCCAGTCGGGAAATCGCCCATCCCATCAACACCCGGTTGTCACGTGAGGTTGCCGACTACATCCTCTCAAGACGTACCACGATTTTGACCGCGGATGAGGAGATCGTCATTCTGGATGACGGGAAGCAACCGGACGAGGGCGACATCATCATTTCCAAGTCAGCAAAGCCGGCAAAGTTGCCGTTTATTCCATGGATCACGACGTCCAGGGGCTGGCGGTTATTTGCGCTCACGACATGTTTCGGTCCGACAATCTTGTTGACACTGATTTTCGTTCCGCTGTTTTATCGGCGATATCATCCTAGGACTATTGCCACGTAGATCCGTCGTAGCGGAATTCGTAAGAACTCCGACCCGCACTACAAGTCACTCGCCTGCAACAGCGCGAAGCTGGTTGCACAGGTCGTTTCGGTTTCATAGGCCAGCAGGCTGCGATTGCTAAAGCCGGCGTCGTTAACAAATTCCATGCGGCCTGTTGTGGAGTTGTACGCACAGTCTCGGTTATGAACCCAAAAATCCCGGAGGTAACGCCCGCCGAACCATTTTTTGTTGGGATTGAGTTGGATGTTGAATCCGGTCAGCCCAATTGCCGCCCAAGTGTGACCGGGTTGCCCCTGAACACTGATCCGCCTGGGTACCGCATGGAGCGGCTGGTTCATGCCACCGGGGGTTCGTACGATTGTCTGTTTTGTTGATCGTGTCACGTGTCCTGAACGCAGACCGACCAGCATGTAATGAATCCTGCAACGCACCGTGTACTTTTCGGGTCGCCGCCGCATCGGCAGCCGCGCCGCTTCCACTCGCTGCGTCGCCGTGAATTGGATTTGGATCTTGTCTGGTTGGCTGCTGTGAAGAACCTCGGGCGGGCCGATGCAGACACCAAAGCCTTTGGTGGTGAAGCCGCTGGTATGGGTGCAGTCGGTGTCGATTTCGAAACCGCGGATTAAGACCACCCATTCGGTGCGCTCGGTGAAAGTCAAGGCGTCGACGTCCGCCCGGACGTTGACGCTTGCGATTGCGGGCGTCGCGAACGCGGGCTTTTGCCGCCCAGAGGCAAACATCCAGGGTGTGCTTCCGTAGTGGGCTTGAACGCCGGCATGTTGCACGGACGATCGATAAACTTGAACATTGGCCTTGTCCTGCAAGTGGCGTCCATCCGACCAGGGACCACCGACCAGCGTGGATCGTGTGCTCCCGTCCGCCCCCATCTCGAACCCAAGCTTGCGCACCCGATGTGGATGATCGCGCCAACCGATGTGGAAACCGTCAAGCAGATGAACTTCCGCTGCTGGGGAGTTGGAGGCAAGCAAAACAATCAACAATGCGACACATTGAACCGCGTATTTGGTCGACCGGTCAACTGGTCCAGGCAATGTGTCCAATGGATCATCCCATGAAAATGGCGTGCTGGATGCGTCGACATCGGGGCAGAACGCCAAAGTTATTTTCGGATTATTTTCTCGGTATTTTCACACTTATCCTAGTCGCTGGTCGCCGATTTTATAATTGCCACAGCCGACAGAATCATCCAGAATTCCAATTCAATTCCAGAGTGCGGTTTGCCCGGCGAGGAGTCCGGCGGCTGAAGTCAAAACTTCAGCAATCACGAACCGTTCCATCAATCTGTAAGAAGCGCGACATGCGACGTCTGCGGCGAAACATCGCGCACATGCCGAAGCGTCAATTCATCAGCTGGTTGCTTGCTAGAACATAAACATGAATAACTACAGCTACATTATTGATCTTGCCAAGGAGGCCGAACCACCCGCCGACGGCATCCTGAGCCGCACGGTATTTCAAGACGACCAGCTCAAGGCGGTTGTGTTTGGCTTCGGCCTGGGGCAGGAGCTTTCAGAACACACGGCAGCGAGACCTGCCATGCTGTTCTTCGTGCAGGGCGAGGCGACTGTGGGGCTTGGAGACGACACACAGCAAGCCCAGCCTGGAACTTGGATTCACATGCCGGCAAATCTAAAGCACTCGATCAAGGCGAACACGCCAGTGGTCATGCTGCTAGTGCTGTTGAAGTAAGGTAAGCAGCAGACGGTACTGGTGATTTCGTAGCGGGGTCGGCAGTTGCACGCGGAATCGATCGCAAAAAAATTGACCGCGCTCCACCCGGAAGATAAAAACATCTCCCAGGAAGGAATAAGTCCCAAAACGGGGAGTAAACCCGCCATATCCGGGAGAATTAATACGTTCTAGCATTGAAGAAGTTGCACGGTCGGATCGCTGCGCGAGATGTGCACCGTTGACGATTTGGTCGCAACATCCCAGGGTCGATCCAATCGTTTGCTTCGGTTCCGTCGAAGCGTCGCAATGGATGCGAGCGCTCGAGGATTCGCGCGGCAGGTTTTGCCCGCAGATGAACACAGATCAACGCAGATGGGATTGACCGAGATTCAAATCTGTGTCCATCTGCGTCTATCTGTGGGCACTCTTTCCAAATATTGCGCGGTCGAATTGAACAGGAGGTCACAGAGGACAGGAGAGACTGGACAATTCTGCTCTGTTCTTTCCGTTTCCTCCTGTTCAAATCCATGGGCCAAACACAACGCGGCGATTGTTGCGCGGTCGATGATTCGATGGTATGCTGAATGGCGATGAAACTGGCTCGCATTGGCTAAGTTGGTACTCGCTGCCAAAGCCAGAACCAACGGATGCACGCCGAGCCCTCGAGTGTCTCTTGGGCAATGGTCCGCCAACTCCTCGGGCCGGGTGATCCTGGCCGTTACGTGGCGAAGACAAGTTGATGGCCGATTCAGAATTCGCCTCGCTCGTTGCTCAGATCGAACGCGAATTCGGCGTTTCATGCTATGTTCAATGCGATACGTAATGCCGATGTCGATCCTCTCAGATGACAGCCACGTAACCATGCCACGTAACCATGACGTTATTTGCTTGGAGACTTCGTGAAGATTGGTTGCCGTTGCGGTGCGACAATATCCGACTCGACCGACTACATCGCGCACAAAGCGCACCTCACGCCTGACCAGGAGATCTATGGGGTGATGGATGGGATTGACGACGAGGTCATCGACCGCGTGGGGTCAGGTGAATTGCCGGTAGAAGACGCATACGTGGTAGCGAGAAGAATCATGTCTTCACCAACACGGACAATGTGGCAGTGCTTCGAGTGTGGGCGACTATACATAGACGGGCCGGACGGTGATCTTCACTGCTTCGTTCCGGAAAACGAGCAAACCGAGAAGCGGATACTTCGCGCACGAAACAGCAAATAACAACGGGTTGGACGCGGAGGCCTCGAAAGCGTCTTTTTGAAATGGTTGATCTTTCGCTCGGCCTCGGTCAACCCTGCCGTTCGGCTACAATGAAAATATGAGGATGGCACCCTACTCCCAAAAACTAGACGGCTCGCTTCTTGTTTCATTACGCTATCCGAGCGACGTCGATGCAGCTTTTGTTTCTGAATTTGAAACCCTAGTTAATCAGTTTGACAGGTTCGTTAGCAATCAGAGCAAACCCGATTGAGCCGAACCAATCGATGAACCGGAGACCGCGAAAGGCTCTTGGGCGATGGTCTGTCATTTGCTCGGTCCTCGGTGATCGGTACCGTTACACCGCAAAGCAATCCCCATGTCCGTTCACGTGTTGATGGTCAATCCGAGAGGCTCATCGTGGGACTTCATCCCCAACGAAATGTGGCGGTCCATTCTCTTTCGTTTCGCCGTACCAGCATGCGATGGCGTCTCGTTTGATTCCGTCACAGCACAGAGCGGCATTCAGCGGTTCAACGCGTTTACAGACCATCAGCCTGCTTTTGTTCGCAACGACGAATACCGACCATATTCATACCCAGTCGATGCTGACACAGAAACGTATCGAAAGTCGGTCGCGGTATTTCAATTCGACCGTTGGACTGCAGAACTGATGTCGCACACTGATTTCAACGCGTGGAACGTTGGTAACGTCGGTTCCGATGCCGACGAGATCGTCTTCTGGGTTGGCCTGGTGGTAAAGCTGCACGCGATTCCGTACGAAGGCCAAGCGTACTTTCATGATTTGACTGCGACGGAGCGCGAGCTTCTACTAACCGCTGACACAAGCATCACACAGCACCTTCACGCGGTGTAACCAATCCAATGCAAGATAGCGCAGCGCCGCCCTGGGATACGGTCACACCCACCAGGCCAAAGCCCTGCAAGGGCGAAACACCTGGACCTTTACGGTCCCACAGCAATCCTCGCTCGCCCAGTTTTGGTTTACGAAGCAGCGGACAGCGGCGACGCGGCAGTGCTACAATGTTGTCTGGATCCCGCCAGAGCTTGCCAAATGTTTAGCACTTCGCCGCGTTGCCAAATCGTCCCCTTGCCCGGTCGGCAAGTTGCCTTTGGAATTGATGGCCGCGAGCGGTTGCGTTGGCACGCCGGCGACATCAGCGCACCGAGACCCTACTTCTTTCCGCTGATCGGTCCGTCAGGTTTGCCGTTGACGCGGATGGGGCACCCCGGCGCGGCCAATCATGACCATCACCGATCGATCTGGTTCGCCCATCATAAAGTCCTGGGGATTGATTTCTGGTCCGACAACACCGAGGCCCGGATCCGGCAAGAAGAATGGATTGCCTACGAGGATGGCGACGTAGATGCACGAATGGCGTGCCGGCTTCGCTGGTATGACGGGCACGATCCGCGGGCTTTGATCGAACAGCACGTAATTGTCTCGCTGAGCCCGGATGACGGCAAAGGCGTGTTGTTTGAAATCCAGACATCTTTGGTCTCGATGGCAGAGTCACTTGAACTTGGGGCAACAAATTTCGGCTTGTTGGCGGTCCGCGTTGCCAACTCGATTTCCGCAGTCTTTGGCGACGGAATGTTGACGGGCGGCAGTGGCGAAACGACGGAAGCGAACCTGTTCGGCAAAGCTTCAGGTTGGATTGACTATAGCGGCACGATCGACAAAGAGACGGTCGAAGGCATCACGTATTTCGATCACCCCGACAACTTGTCGTATCCCAGTAAATGGCACGTCCGCGACGATGGCTGGATGGGAGCATCGATTTGCCGCGACGCGCCGGTCATGCTTCATCATGACACGCCGACCACGTTTCGATATCTGTTGCACGCCCACGCCGGTCCGGTGGATTTAAATCGAGCCAGCAAGGTCGCCGAGCAATTTCACTCAAGCTCCAGTTTTGCAATCACCAAGTCAGATAAACCGCATCACGGTTTTGAGATCATCAGGTAATCCCGGCCGAAAAAGGAAGATAATGAACCGCGAACATGATCGACGATTGTTTCTGAAAGCCGGCACATCGATTGCGGCGTCATCGCTTGCCTGGAATGCACAACAAGCTTCGGCCCAGGAAGAATCCAAAGCAGATTCTCCCAACGAGCGAATTTCTATCGGCGTGATGGGAGTCAATGGCCGTGGCGGCGCGATCGCCAAAGGCATGATGGCGCGACCCAATACTGCGATCGCTTACATTTGCGATGTCGATACGCGTGCCTCCGAACGCGCCGCCGGCTACGTGGAGAAGACCAGCGGCAAGAAGCCGAAGATCGTGACGGACTTTCGTGATGTCTTGGACGACAAAGACGTTGACGTGCTGATCGTGGCAACGCCCAATCATTGGCATGCCCCGGCCACCATCATGGGCTGTGGGGCGGGCAAACACGTCTACGTGGAAAAGCCTTGCAGTCATACCGCCGCCGAAGGCGAGTGGGCGGTTCAGGCCGCGCGGAAAAACAATCGTGTTGTTCAGATGGGCACGCAGCGGCGGACGTGGCCCGCCATTGTCGAAGCGATCGAGAAATTACACAGCGGCGCGATCGGCAAGACTCTGTACGCGCGGACCTGGTACAACAATCGCCGCGGACCGATCGGCATCGGCAAAAACACGGCAGTACCCGATTGGCTGGACTGGGATCTTTGGCAAGGTCCGGCGCCGCGGCGGCCGTACAAAGACAATGTGGTGCATTACAACTGGCACTGGCACTGGCACTGGGGCAACGGCGAACTGGGCAACAACGGCGTGCACGGGATTGACGTTGCGCGTTGGGGCCTGGATGTGAAGTATCCTCTTCGCGTTACCGCGGGGGGCGGAAAGTATCGTCACGGTGATGACCAGGAAACGCCCGACACGATGATGGTCACGATGGACTTTCCCGAAGGCAAGACCATCACCTGGGAAGGTCTCAGTTGGTCGCCCTTGGGCGTGCATGATTCCGGATTCGGTGTCAGCATTCATGGGACCGAAGGCACGATGGTGATCCGCGGAAGCGGGTACGCGGTCTTCGATATGCAGCGAAAAGAGATCGAAACGAAATCCGGCGGCGGCGGAGACGCGGATCACTTTCAGGATTTCCTGGACGCGATTCGCAATGGCGGCAGGCCCAATGCCGACATCGAAATCGCTCATCGCAGTACGCTGCTTTGTCATCTCGGCAACATCGCTTACCGCACCGGCAGCACGCTTCACACCGATCCGGCCAACGGACACATCATTGACAATCCAGACGCGGAGGCACTTTGGAGCCGCGAATACGAGCAAGGCTGGGAACCGAAAGTGTAGCGAGGCTTTTCCCGAAGGAAGCGGGTGCTAACGAGAGCGTCCGGCCTGGCGATTTGTAGCACAATGGTCGTATGGTTGTGACGCATGACAACGTTCATGCCTGCAACTTCCGTGACTCAAGAGAAAAGCCTGGCGAAAACTCCGTCCTAAGCCGGACGCTCTCCAACGCGTGCCGGCTGATGTAGAATTCAGACTCACAAACTCATATCGGAACCATACATGAACCATTCGTTTCTTTTGATCGCTCTGACGTTCTCACTCTGTTTTTCGGCATCCAGCTTTGCCCAGGACGAATCGGCGGAAGCCACCAAGACGCTTCGTGTTGGCGTGATTGGGTTGGACACGTCACACGTACCCGCCTTCACCAAAGCCTTCAACGCGGAGCCGGCTGATCCCGAAATGCAAAACTGCCGAGTCGTGGCGGCTTATCCGTTTGGCAGCCGCACGATTGAATCCAGTTCCAGCCGCATTCCCAAGTACACCGAAGAGGTCAAAAAGTTGGGACTTGAGGTTGTCGATTCGATCGATGATTTACTGAGCAAAGTGGACTGTGTGCTGCTGGAAACCAATGACGGTCGGCCGCATTTGGAACAAGCGCTGCAAGTTTTTCGCGTGGGCAAACCGGTCTTCATCGATAAACCGACGGGATCGAAGTTGAGCGAAGTGGTCGCCATCTACCAGGCCGCTGATCATTTTGACGTTCCCGTTTTTAGCAGTTCTTCGTTGCGATATGCCGAGGGCGCGCAAGCGATTCGCGGCGGCAAGGTCGGCCGTGTACTCGGCTGCGATGCCTACAGCCCGTGTTCATTGGAGCCGACTCATGTTGATCTTTACTGGTACGGTATTCATGGCTGCGAAACGCTGTTTACCTGTATGGGGATCGGCTGCGAAAGTGTCAGCCATACATCGACGGATGACTTTGAGTTAGCGGTCGGACGTTGGACGGACGGCCGCATCGGTACCTTTCGCGGGTTAAGGGCGGGCAGCCGAGGCTATGGCGGGACGGCATTCGGAGAAAAAGGAATCGCGCAGATCGGAGGTTACGGCGGCTATCGTCCGTTGGTCGTCGAAATTGCCAAGTTCTTCCGTACTCGTCAGGCTCCGGTCGATGCAGCAGAAACCATTCAGCTGTACGCGTTCATGCAAGCGGCCAGTGAAAGCAAGCAGCGCGGAGGCCAGCCAGTGAAGATCGCGGAAGTCATGGAAGCGGCTCAAAATGAGGCCAAAGCTTTGCTTAAAGGAAAGCTTCATTAGAAATCGGCCGCTGTTGATGAAGACATCCGAAGCGCTATCCGAAGCGCAAACCTTTGAGGTTGGCCGCGATAATTCTTGGTGAAATCATCGCTACTTGAGCCCAGAACGTGGGTTAAATGCGATAAACTCTGGTCTCTTTTTGTCTTCTCTAATGCTCGGGGAGAGTGTCATGTTGCGGACGTTGGTTGGATTGGTCGGCTTGTTGGTGATTGGCAGCGGAATTGCTGCGGCCGAAGATTGGCCTCGCTTCTTGGGAAACGATGGCAAAGCGATCAGCAGCGACTCGATGGCCACACCCCTGAAATGGAGTGACGACGAAAACTTAAAATGGAAAATCGATCTGCCCGGCCGTGGCGTCTCCAGCCCGATCGTTGTCGGCGAAAAAGTCTTCGTCACATGCTATTCGGGCTACGGCACCGGCGGCGAGGGTGAGAGAATGGAGGATCTGAAACGACACATCGTTTGCCTGCACCGGGATGACGGCCGCGAACTGTGGAAAAAGACCGTCGACGCCGTTCAACCTGAAGACCCGTACCGACCGCCGGGAGTCACTGCCCACGGCTACGCCAGCCACACTCCGGTCAGCGACGGCCAGCACGTCTTTGTCTTCTTTGGTAAGACCGGAATCATCGCCTATGACTTGGACGGCAACGAAAAATGGCGAAAGAGCGTCGGCACCGGCTCGGGCCCGATGGCCTGGGGGTCGGCATCAAGCCCCGTGCTGTTCAAGAACACAGTGATCGTCACGGCAACCGACGAAAGCGAAGCGATCTATGCGTTTGATAAAGAATCAGGAAAAGAAATCTGGAAAAGTGAAGCAGCCGATTTTCGAAACACCTACAACACGCCCGTCATTGTGGCGTCCGGCGAGCGGACTGATTTGGTGATTTCAGTTCCCGGTGAAGTCTGGGGATTGAACCCGGAAACGGGCAAGCTGCGCTGGTACTCGCGTGGTACCACCGACAACACGGCATCGGCAAGCCTGGTGCCCGCTGATGGAGTTGTTTACGCAACCGGTGGACGCGGCGGCGAGTCGGTTGCCGTCAAAGTCGGCGGCAAAGGCGATGTGAATGATTCGCATGTCGTTTGGGACGCCAACATTCCCGGCCGATTTGCAACTCCGATTCTGTATGACGGACACCTGTTTTCCTTCTCTGGCGGAATCATCACCGTTTACGATGCAGCGACGGGAGATCGCGTTAAACAACAACGCTTGGCCAGCGACGCTGGCCGAGGCGGTCCTGGCGAGCGTGGTGCTGAAGGCGGGCGAGGCGGTGAAGGTGGCCGCGGTGGTTTCGGTGGTGAAGGCGGCCGCGGTGGTTTTGGCGGCGGGCCCGGTGGCCGTGGTGGTTTTGGCGGATTCAGCGGTCGTGGCGGCGGCATGGGCAACCTGGATTATGCCTCGCCGGTTTTGGCAGATGGCAAAATCTATGTCACCACCAACTCGGGGACGGTTTACGTTGTCTCGGCAACGCCGGAACTGGAGCTATTGGCAACCAACAAGTTAACCGACACGACAGGATTTGCGGCCACGCCGGCTGTCAGCAACGGCGAACTGTTCCTGCGATCACATGGTCACCTGTACTGTGTGGCCGAGACGAAAA
>JBFJVZ010000063.1:0-23515 GCA_041623895.1 Pirellulaceae bacterium
GCTTCCACAGATGAATCCGCTGCTGAACTGATTTCGGATATGTTTGTCCCTTTTGCAGTATACTGAATTTACCTCCGCGGTCTTGTGGTTTGAGCCCATGCAAGAAGAAAAAGGAAAGGACCAACCATGTCCGAATCTTCGCTTGATCTGGGAGGACTTTACGAATCGATTCTCACTGGGGATGCCCTAAGTGCGTCGGAGTGAACTTGATCGGGACTTCGTTTAAGATTGCGTTTGTGAAACCCTCGGCTACTGCGAGAAACTGCAACTGACGAAATAAGAGGTCAGTGGAATGGGATTCGATCGATGGATAGCAATGTCCCTTAGAGTATTAGTGGGGGCTGGTGTTGTGTGGTACAGCGGCCCGCTTCAAGCGGGCCAAGCGACCTACCCGATGGGTGAGATTGGCGGTCGGATTGCGTTGGTCGAAAGCCGGCCGACCGTCCTGGAAATCAAAGAGCTGTATTCGGATCAACCTGGCGCACGCGCAAATCTGAAACCCGGCATGTTCATTGTCGGGGCTGCAGGACGGTCATTTACGGCTGGCTATATGATGCCGCTGAAACAACTTGGTTTCGCGATTGACGAGGCACGCAGACGCGATGGTGGACTGGATTTGAATGTTCTGGTTGGCCAGAAGGTTCAGACAGTCACGGTCCATCTATCCAATGCACCGGGATTCTCAGGAACATTCCCTTTTAACTGTCCCAGGTCCGAACGTATCTACAGCCAGGTCTGTCAGTCAATGTCGGAAGAGTTTCAGGCGAAGGGAAAGTTGCCAGGTGGTCCCGTGACCAATTCGTTGGCCGCGATGGCATTGCTGGGACACAAATCGGACGAGGGGCGAAAGATCGTCGAGCCATATATCATGCGGGTCGCGACAAGTTACGCATCGGGAGAGAATCGCGAAGGCAATGTGTGGTTGCTTTCCTACAGCGGGGTGATGCTATGCGAGTACTTTTTGGTGAATCCCGATCCGACCGTGGCCAAAGCGATTTTGCACATCGCCAAGCATTTGGCGAGTAACATTCCCAGTCATGGTAGATATGGTCACCATCTTCGTCTCGGCAACCCTGACGAAGTCGCCTACGGTGGCCAGGGGCTAAACGCAACAACCTCGGCAGCCCTTTGGTTTTTCGCTAGCGCCGCAAGGTGCGGGATCGATCCGTCGGAAATCCAGCCAGCCTTCAGTATGGCGTTGGAGCGTGTGCGAAAGGAGACTAACGGCAATGGAGGTGTGGGATACGCATGGGCAGGGGACCACCAATCCAGCATGCGCTCGGGTCAGACCGCCTTGGCCTGGCACCACTTGGTCGTGTCACCCCAACTCATTGGTCCGACCACTTCTGCTCAGCTGAGCTATCGATCGAAAGTTGCCAGTTGGCCAACTCGACATGCGGACAACCTGCTTGAAGCCCACGCGGTCAGCTCGCTGGGGATCACAGCCAGCACCGCAGGACTCGCGGCTTTTGACCGCCAGCAATATCAGATGTTGATGCGATCCTGGCGATGGTATTTCGCGTTGGCGTGGCAGCCTCATCCCGCAAAATACGGACAGTTTGAAGTCGCTTATGTAGGTGGTCCTAACAATACCGGCGGCGACTTTTACCTCAACGGGCATCGGCCACTGGAAAGTGGTTTCTGTAGCATCATGAACGCCACTGTTGGATTCATATTGGCGTCGTCGCACGAGCGACTGTCGTTCTATGGCGGTATGCCTCCAATCCCTGGACTGACAACGACTGTTCTGGCGCAATCCCCACAGCTGTCCAAGGCGTTCCAGGCAATGAGGCAAAACAAATTCGGCCTGGCGATGCGGATCGCTGTGCCACTGACCGAGGAATTGACCAAGGACGGTGAAATCTCGATAGACACCCGGGGAGAAGGTGGGTCTGAATCTCCGCAGGAGGGCAGTTCAGAGTTAGAAGCAGGCGAGATCGCGAGAGTCGCCCTTGCCTTCATCGATTACGTTGACGAGAAAATCCTGACAACCCAGTTCGACCACATCGACTCGCTCTTCGAAGGGGAAGATGTTGCGTTAACCTACGACGAACTGAAACGATTCTCAACCTATGTCAATGGTATTCGCAAGTATGAAATCGACGTCGACCGCATGCTGCATGAATTGAACAAGGAGAAATACGCCGACAGAATCCGCGTGGGAAAGCGATTCTACGCGCTCAAAATCGCTACAGCCAAAGGCGGGAGCCTCGTCTCCAATCTTAGAAAATGGGAGCGATTCAAAGAATCGTGCCCCGATGAGTATTACAGTAACCAAACGCAAATCATCATTGATGAACTGCGTCAAGCAAAAGCATTTGAGGAACAATGGGGAGACAAGGACGAGTCGGGATCTGGGAATCAGCGATGAGGGCGTCGCCCAGCACTTGCCGCCTCACTCCGAATCCATTGGATCAAACGCATAGATCAAGTTGGCGGAACTGACCTTGATCAACCCGCCGCCGGGGCTATGCGTGCGTTTCTGGCTCGGCGTCTCAGGAGTCTCGACGAAATAAAATCGATAGGATTCGTTGCCAGTTCGCTCAAACTCAGGAACGACCGGCACGGAATAATAGACTTGCTTCCGGTCAAATTTCAGAATGGAATCAGTTTCTTGCTTGCCCCTCAAAAACACAAAACCATAGAAAACAATTTGCGAGTTCGCCTTGTCCAGCGAGCTCCCTTTTTCAAATTCACGCTCGGCAAAAACATTGATTCGTGGCAGTCGTTCGGGGGCATCGACCGCCGCCTGCGTCACGAGTGCTTTCATTGTTTGCAGCCATTGGACAGACCCCTCAGTGAGAGCATCGCGGTCTTGAGGGTCAAGTTCGCCGTCTTGATGGTCGTCCAAAAGAGCTTTGGCAAGCGATAGTTGTAGTGCAAACGTTTGAAGTTGTTCGTACTGCGATTCGCTTTCGGGAAGAAACTGAAACGCCTTGCACTGCTCACCGGATTGACCGAGTGTTTCGAGCAAGCGGCGAATCGGGTCGATCGGGACTGGCGCGGGGTCGCGAGGGAGTGGGTCGGGTTCGGGGTCCGCCATCGCTAGCGAGAGATCGTCTGGCTCGGGCATGGGAATCTCATGGGTCGATTGCGACGTATCAGCGATTGGGCGACGGCCTCGGGTTCGGGCAGGCGGCGCTGGCTGGGCACGCATTTCATTTTCTTTCTGAAGGGCGGCCATTTCGATTTGCTTCTGCCGGACGTGATAAACATACCCACCAAACAACGCGACGAAAGCGGTCAGCCCAAGCAAGGCAAGGATGGTCGGCCATGGGCTCACCTTCTTGCGGTGGCGAACCATGCGTTTGGTTTTGATGCGTTTGATGGCGTTTAGGTTGACTTCATCGTCGCTGCTCGAACCGTGAGTTTGGGCGAGCGTCCCAAGCGGGTTTGCAACTGCCGCAGCGGGCCCGTCGATCGATTCGCCCGTGGCAATCAGTGTGTCAGCTTGCGCTTTTCTCAATTTTGCCTGCGAAGCATCAAATCTCCACTTACAACTTGGGCAAATGACGTGAGCACGTCCTTGGGTCCGATCAATTCGAAACTTGGTCTCGCATCGGGAACATTGGACAATTAGGTCCATCGCTTCGTTGCTCAGAGTTTTGTTAGGGCTCAAGCTTTGCGTGCGATCTGAGCCCACCACATGCGGATTGCCGTTGGCACAAAGCGTACATGAAAAAAATCCCCCACTATCTCGATCATCGCTACCAGGGGACCCGGATTCAAGGGGACTTGCGTGTGGGTCGTCCAGCCAGTCCTCGGCCAAGACTCGTTCCATCACTTCGCACACGCGATGGCGGCGACCGATCACAATATCTGCGCAAGGCATCCGTAAGTGTCACGATCACCTAACTCGGTGCCGAGTTCGCACCGGTGAATTGACCGATGCAAGTTGGTCCGCACCCTGGGCGTGTTCGACCCACCACTTGTTGGCGAGTGTATCACCCGAGAACGCCAGCTTAAGGCCGTTCCACTCAAGAATAAAACTCACCGACCCTTCTAGTTGAATCGCCGGAATGGAGCGGATGACCACGCCATTTCGGTCATAGACCACATTACTGACTTTCGACCAGTCGAACTCGTGGACATTCATAATTAGGGTTGCAGACTCAGCGTTGCGACGCCGCGCCTGCCTCACCATGAGTTGCCCTCAGCTTCGTGAGAAAAAGAATTGCCCGCTCTGATGACGCGAACCATACTGAACAAATCCCGCCCGTCAACCAAAATGATGCTCGTCCCTTTCGACTCGCCTTTTCGTTTCGCCGCAGGATGTGAATGGGGTGCTTTGAACCATGAAGAGAAAATCAGCAACAGACTAGGAGCTATGAATGCGTTTCAGTCGAAGGTACCAGGCGCGCGCAGCGGAGGAAAGCCGAGCTGATGCAAACGATATAATATCCTGGCTTCGAGACTATTTTTCTCGGCGGGTTAATAGTCGATTGATGGACGAGCGACGATGCATTCCACCCTATGTAGTGATGGATATGGGGCGACGGGGAATCTTCGGGCTTCATCTTGAGACCAACGATGGTGGCTTGGCGCTGCGATGTGGGGATTGGGCCAGGGTATTCCAACAACTAGCAGCTCTAGATTTGTCCGTTGGGTCCTGGACCGCACAACAAACGCTGGCCAGTAGAACGCTTGCTTCGTTTGGTTCACGTGAACTCAAGGATGAATTTTTGGCGGACTTAGCACAGGGGCGAATTTTGGGCGCGTACGCGCAGTCTGAGAGCGATGCTGGTTCAGACTTTCAGGGTATGAGTACGGTGGCGCGCCCGAATTCATCGCGTACCCGTTGGGAAATAACTGGCGAAAAAATGTGGATTGGCTCTGCTGGTTGGGCCGGCTTCCTCGCTGTCATCGCAAACACCGCCACCGGCAAAACGGTCTTTGCTGTGAAGGGAGATACTCCGGGTTTGGAAGCCGGTGTGGAGCACACGACCATGGGACTGCGAGCCGTCCCGCAAAATGTCGTTCGATTCAACCGGTTGGAAGTTCCTGCAACTTGGATGATTGGGGAGGAAGATAAGGGAGTGGTCGTCTCCTACGACGCGATGAGCTTTACTCGCGTCACCCTCGCAGCGCACGCCATTGGAGCTATGAAAAGATGTATACAGCTCATGTATCGGTATGCTTCCAGCCGAAAGATCGCCACGGGCCTGCTGATACACAATCCTACGGCTTTGTGTTTTCTCAGCGACAGTATTGTGCGAACTCAAGCTGTCGAGACACTGCTTTTCAAAGTATTGGACAATCTTGACACCGGCAAGTTCGTCTCAATGGAAATCACTGCAGCTTGCAAGGTATTGACCTCCGAGTTTCTATTTCACATTTCAGATCAGGCTGTACAGTTACTGGGAGGTCGTGGATACGAAGAGAACAACTACGTTGCGCAGATCTTTCGGGACGCCAGGGTTTTTAGAATCTTCGAAGGGCCTACAGAAACTCTGCTGCCGTTCATTGGTATTCGGATGCAGCACGTGTGCGAGCGGTTGGTCAGCGAAGTGTCCGAGGATGTCGAGAAAACGCGGCGACTGGTTACGCAAGTCCAAGCCGCAGTTGAGAGAATACATCAGCAAAGCGATTCCATGGAGTTGAGTGCCACACAAAAGCTACATTGGCGCAATTCCCGGGTGGGTACTGTCGCTGTCTGGGCCATTTTGGCAGCGGCTTGCCAACACGAGTCGCCGGAGATTGCTGAATGGACGAACGAGCGGTTGACCGAAGCCGCCAGCCGGGACAACCTGGCGGAAAGGGCGTGCGTTCCTCTGTTTAGCGGTACGGCCATTGAGGAGGCCGCGAGCGCGGTAGCTCGCGACATCGGCGACATCGCGCGGACCTGTGCTGGACTGAGTTGGGACACAGACGTGGTTTTTCGCTAAAGCAATCTGAGAGAGAAAACACGCCAAGTACAAATCACGCGCTGGCAGACCCCAGCCAAGTGTCTTTGTGATCGCAAACGTGCGAGATGCACTGCTACCCGACCAAATAGGACCACATCGACACCAAGCTCGACGCGATGCGGTGCGCAGATACTGCCCTGCGTCAGCAATGCTGTCGGTTGGTTGATTGACGTCGGCGTCGAGACTCAGCGTATGTCCAATCGAGTGTGACCTTGGTCGTCCTACGCTGTGGTGACTAGTCTACTTGCTTGATGCAGGCCTTCCGCAAATTGACGCGACAGAGCAGCGACTTTTGTGTTGCCAATGGACGTTTTCTCATTATGCTATTTCCGAATCCGTTATATCGCCAAACCGTCAATCCCGTGCAACTTGATGAACACCAAAGACACTATCGAGAGTCTATTCAACGGCGTGCTGCAGGAGTCGGGAAAGCCGACCATTGAATTTCACGACGAGATGGTACTTCTTCAGAGCGGACTGGATTCGCTCGGCTTCGCGATGCTGGTTGCCAAGCTCGAGAACGAACTTGGTTACGATCCGTTTACGATGATGGAAGACGCTGTCTACCCCGTCACGTTCGGAGAGTTTGTCGCTATCTATGAACGGTTTGCCAATCGATGAAATCTCTCGGCAGCTGCCGCTCGGTGAGCTTGCGACCGTGGATGACGTTGCTGCGGCCGTCGTCTACTTGCTCTCTGACAATGCCCAAAGAGTTACCGGAATCGACTTCACGGTAGATGCCGGTAGCTCCGTTTAGCTAAAAAAGAACTCATCATGCGGATCAGATCTTATCAGCCCGGTGACTGGCGCGGAATCACCGCGATGTCCGGCATCTATCCGTCCAGCGTTCCCCCACGTGGTGCAGGGGCGTATTGGCTGTGGTCGAATCGAGTGTGGCCGGAGGACCGCTCAATCGTTACCGTTGCTGAACACGCCGATCAGTTAGTTGGGCATTACGCTTTCCTTCCGTTTCGCTTGCATATCAAAGCCCAACTGGTCAGGGGCGGACTTGGGGTCAACGCCTTCGTTGCTTCAGAAGCGCGCGATAAAGTGTATGTCTTTCAAATATCCAAGCAGGCCAGAGCTCATGCTAAAGATATGGGGTTGCAAGTCCTTTGGGCCTTTCCCAATGCAAACCACCGACTAATTATGGAAAAAGTCGAAGGCTGGCATTGTGTCGACGTGTTTAAAGCGTTTGAGAAATCGCCACAGGATGATGGAGCCTCGTGCCTCGCCCTGGACTCTCTTGATCCCCTTCAACCCGAGCAGGCGCTGCAACTTGATGACTTCTTGGAGGGATGTGCGGGTTCTTCACTTATTCATGTAAGCCAAACCTACGCCGCCTGGATCAATCGATATTCCCGTCACCCGCACAACGAATACAAATTTCATTTTTTGCGAGACGGTCGAGAACCAGTTGCCGCGCTGGTCACAAAAGTCTACCAAGACCCCGGCTCCGGCCAGACACGGGGGCACGTAGTCGACCTCGCAACGCGCGATGACGCGTGGACTTCGGAGATCATCGCAGCATTGGAGTGCTATTTTAGAGCCCGCGTCGACAAACTTAGTTTCTGGCCGATGAACGCACATTTCCGGGCGTCACTGACTTCTGCTGGATTCGCTCAGGAGGGCTTTGATACCTTCATGGGAATAAAAGTTCTAGACCCCAACCTGGAATGCTTGATTCCAGACCTAACGTCAGCAGAGAAGTGGCATCTGCCAATGGGAATGTCAGACGTGTTCTGAGTCGTCACGGATCGCGAGTTCCACAGAAAGCAAAAGGGGACGCACCTCTTTTTTAAGGTCCATCACGGTTCGGCGACCAGCGCGATCTTGGATCGGTTCTTAGAAACGGCGGAGATCATGAAGTTCACGGGCCGCAGCTACCGACTGGGAAAGAACGAGAAAAGTTCAAAAGGGGCCAAAGCGCCCACCGGCTCAAAGACCGAAAAGAAGTCATAGCAGCGTAAAAACCGCCGTTTACACCACCACATTCAAAAGGGACCACAAGCGCCCATAGGTGGTCCCTTTTCAGTCGCCCAATGACAGTCGCGAAAGAGAAAGGGGGTCAGTACAGCCTGAGCCTGTGGCCCAATGTAGATCATGCGCGATCGATCGTGATGTTCGGTCTTGTGCCCAAGAGGCTTGTATTCCCACACGTCACCGCTACGGTCGATGTCGACTGGACGAAGCGCACAGACTTCCCCCGGCCGCATTCCCGTCGAGCAGCTGCAGACGGATCATCGCGCGCAGCACGGGCGACGAGCGCAAAACAGGAAACTCCTGTTTTGGTAACCGCCGCAACTGACCAGAGTGGTCAGGGGCAAGAGTGATTTATGCCGTGATTTACGGGAGAAAAGCAAGTGCCCCCGCTTGGGCTCGAACCAAGGACCGACGGATTAAGAGTCCGTTGCTCTACCAACTGAGCTACAAGGGCGATGTCTGCTCGTGATCTCACTTCTCAGACAATTATCAATTTAGCAGGTTCTCGGAGAAGGTAGAAGGCGGAAGGTAGAAGGAGGAAGAAGGAGACGACGATCTTGCGTCTCAGGACAGCACCGCACGGAGCATGCCTTCGGCTTTGTTCCAAGTTTCCGCTTCTTCGGCTGCCGGGTCGCTGCGAGCTGTGATGCCCCCGCCAACCGGAATCTGCCAGTAGCCGTGCGCCGCAGTGATCGTGCGGATCAAGATGTTGAAGTCGGCCGCACCACCACAACTGATGTAACCCAACGATCCGCAATAGGGGCCGCGATGATTTGGCTCCAGCGACGCGATCGTTCGCATCGCTTCGATCTTGGGCGCCCCGGTCACGCTGCCGCCAGGGAAGCATGCTTGTAATAGATCGACCACGGTTTGATCGTCTCGCAACCGGCCTTCGACAACCGAGACCAAATGTTGGACATACTGATATCGCTCGATCCGGCAAAGCTTGCGAACCATCACGCTGTCGTCTTCGCAGACCCGTGACAAATCGTTGCGCATCAAGTCAACGATCATGATGTTTTCGGCGCGATCTTTTTCACTCTGTTCCAACTGCAATGCCAGTTGCCGGTCTCGATCAGCATCGCTGGTGCGGCCAATCGTACCTTTGATCGGACGTGTGGTCGCGATTCGATCGCGCACCGTCAGGAAGCCTTCCGGGGAACTGCTGAGAACTTGAAAGTCCCCGCCGCAAAAATATCCGCCGAAGGGAGCCGGATTGGTGGAGCGTAGTTTTCGGTACAAATCCGGCGAGGACAGGGTCGCTTTGCTGAGTAGCCGTTGCGCCAAGTTGACTTGGAATGAGTCGCCGTCACAGATGCGACGGACAATCTCGGCAACGCGTGCGCGAAATTGAGCACCAGAAAAGTTGCTGGTGATGCCGTCGTATCGTGTGCTGTGTTGCTGGCTGGGGTGGGCGACCTGTTCGTGAGGCGTGATGCCTGTTGAGGGTTGCGGCCCGGCGGGAGCCTCGCCCTCCCGGAACGAGGATTGGCGGAATGGCAGAGGATTTGACAGTAGCGATTCGACTTGATCGGCTCGACGCTCGGCAACCTCGGCTCGCTTGGATGCGGTGTTCTCCGAGAGCCCTTGGCTGATTAACCAGGCGGCATCAGCCTTGTGGTCGACCGCGATCGTCCAGTCGTACAAACCCAGCGAGACAGTGGCAGTGGGCAGATCATTGATCCGTGCCAGGCCGACCGGTTCCAACCACGAACCGGCTTCGTAACCAAACAAGCCAGCGATGCCACCTTGAAACGGCGGCAAGTCGGGATCGAACGTATCCGGCAGTTCGCGGCACCAGGTTTGGATCTCCGCCCAGGGGCTGTGGTCGTCCAGAAAAGCCACGAGCTGACGAACCGGGTCGGCGGTCAAGAATGAATAGCGTCCAATCTTGCTGGCGTCGGCATCGTCTGGGCGATGGGCGGAGTCCAGCCACAAGCACCCCGGCAGGTGCGATAAGCGATCGAATGCGGATTCGATCGAGAATCCCTCAGCAAGTCGCCGCACGACGGGAGGTGATGGACGTTTGGTCAAGTTCATGGCGACAGGCTATCGGGTCCGGCCCATCGTCCCAAGATGGCGGAGCCCGAGTTTGCGGCTCGACAGGAGTCTGGGCGGGGTCAGACAACGTTGCTGGCGGCTCGTCAGGAGCCTCGTCCGCCTCGCCCTCCGGATTCGCCCTGCCGATTCACTTTGCCCTCTCGGCGAGCGGGGAAAAAGGACTGAAAAAAAGTTTCACAGCTTTACCTGTTGGGGAGCCGATATTGAACACAATCGCTTCTTTTCGGTTGCGGCCTACAATGGTGCGATCGATGTTCACCCACCCCGTTGGGAGGTGACGGCTTCTGTGTTTTCTCGGTACCCGACTCCTGCATGCCTTTCACGCCTACACACATAGCCGCCGCGATTCCGTTTGCTTGGCTTTGCCGATGGCGAGTACCGTTCACGGCCTTGGCGATCGGGACGACCGTGTCCGATATCCCCGTCTACTTTCCGATGTTATTGCCGTACCAGGCGACTCACACGATGACCGGGGTGGTGACACATTGTCTGCCATTGGGGCTGTTGTTGTACTTTATCTATCACGGTCTGCTGAAGCGACCGCTGGTTGATCTGCTACCGACAGCGTTACGAGACCGGTTGCTGCCGTACCTCAATCGCGAACTTGAATTTGATCCCAAACGAATTGCAGTGGTGTCGGCCTTGATCATTCTTGGGGCGGTAACGCATGTCTTCTGGGACTCGTTCACGCATCGTGCACGTTGGGGCACCATACGGTTTCCCTGGTTGAATGAAATTATGATCGCCGGCAACGTTTCGATGCCGTGGTACTCGGTACTTCAGCACGGCAGTTCTCTTGTTTTGTTGCCGCCGATGTTGGTTGGTTTTGGTTGGTGGTTGATGCATCAACCGCGGCTCGCTGTGGAAGACCAGCGGGCGAAATTTCCGCCGGGCATCGCCTGGTCAGTGTTCGGACTGATCTGCCTGGGCGGATTCATCCATTGGCGGATGATCGTCGCCGCTAGACCTCACTATTCGTTAGTGACCTCCGTTCGACTGACGGTCGCGCGTGCTGGTGCCGTCTGTTTAGCAGTCGTGTTGCTGTATTGTGTGGCAATGCAGCTGATGTGGTTACTGGAGAGGCGATCGGAGATGAAACGCGAATCGAGTTATCTTGAGTCGACCTAGAGTTCTTGCTTTCGACTTCCACAACGAATGAAGCGGTTGCTACTTTTTTCGGTGGCGGCTGGTTCGTTCGATACGGTGCAAATCTTCCTTGACCGTGAGCAAACCCCAGTCGAGGGCTTGATCTTGTTCGTACTGCTTGCCGAGCACTAATGCGATTGACGCCTTGGCCATTTCGTAACCCAGGTAAAATGCGTGACCTGGGTCGACATTGTCGGAGTGTTCGTGTGCAAGCAGCTGGTCAAAAAGCTGAAAGGGGTCGGCGCTATTGAGCTGTAACCCGGCTGCGATCAAATGGATTTGTTGATCTTGGGCAAAGATTCGGTAGTTGTTGTCTTTCAACGACTTAGCCAGCGCATCCAACGATTGCGGTGCAAAGGGGCGGAGTCTTGCATCGCGAAGCATGACGAGATCATCTGACAATCGTTTGGGGGGGACGCGATGCTTCACAGCGTAATGTGCCAATCGCCGGGCCACATCACATTCGCGCACCGAGGAGCGGGCCCAGTTGATGACTTGTGTCGTCAGCACGCTACGGATTCGCAATTCTTGGCAAATCCCTATCAGCATTAGGTTTACGCCAGCGGAATCAACATCGCTGAGCTCGGTGAGGTTACCGATCCCCATCATGATTTCGGCATCGGGGTAATCTCGGCGCGTGGATGCGTAGCGAATCAGACTTTGGGCGAATCCGGCACCGATCGGTTCAAGGATGGGATCGAGCCGCATCGGCACGTTGTTTTTTGCCAAAAAGTCCACTGTCTCGTGCAAACTTTTTTCATCATTTGGGGAATCAGGAATTGCCACGACTTCCACACCCCAATCAATTGCTTGGCTGCGATTGGACGAGTTGACCGATAGCACCAGTGAGGCGCCGGCGCTGGCTGCTTCGTTGGCTTCTCGGACGTCAAACGTATCGACTGAAACTTTCAAATTCTGATCGACAAGAGCGGCGATGTAGTCACGGATTGATTCGCAGCGGCGGACCGGATCACATCCAAAATCGATGATGTCGGCCCCATCGCGGCGCAGCTGGCTGGCTTGCCTGACAACTTCGTCAATGGTTAAACGCGGCGCGTGATTGATCTCGGCAATGATCTGAATGTCATAGTCGCCGTAGTCGTCATCGAGTTGCTGGCCGCCGAAAAAATCTGGAAGCGCGCGGCAGTCATTAGGCCCGCAAATTACGGGAATCTCGAGACTTTCGGCCAGTTCTTCGATACCCACTTCGCAGTAACCTGGAAGCATCACGTGCGTTGCATTGGCGGGCACGGAGAGTTTGCGTCGCAGCCAGCGCGGTGTCATCAGCGCGGCGACGGTGATCGGCATCACACCGATTGAATAAGCGAATGAATACTGTTGGGCGAGCGCATCGACGACGCGGCGCACAGCAGCTTCCGCCAGTCGTCCCGTGACGAAGTAGTAGTGGTGCTGTGACGAAGGTGTGAAGCGTTGTTGCATCGTTACAGTGCATCTTGATTGGCGATGCGTGCCTTGTGCAAGTCATCGATTTGATTTGGTACAGAATCGATTTTTGAGTGTGTCACCAGCCATACTGAGCAGTTCGTTCTGGCAACGAGTCGCGCGCCGCAGCAAAATTTTTTACAGACAACCACGTTACTCGCACTTGACGTAATCCGAACAAACTCTACAACTTGCCACAGCGAGAGATCCGATGTACGGTTGGTGAAAGGATTTTGCCGATCGTCGTGGCCGGGATCTCTCGTTTTTTCTTGCGCTGCCAGTGACTTGTCATCGCGATTGTGTCACCACAATCATCACCATAGCATCCAGACGGACTGCGCGCCCCGCTGCGACCCTGGACAACTAGGCTCAGAGAGTGATGGCCGCGCCGATTGTTCCGGCACGGTAACCGCGACGCCATGATCATGCTGGGTTTGTGGGGCCAATTTACGCCGCCGCGATGAGGATCCGTGATCGCGAAATTCTCGTTGTGACCTGCGGGCTTTCGGCCAGCCGTATTCGAGAGAAGAACCGCGTCTCCTGGGGCCTGGGGATTCATTCTGCCAAGCGGGATTCGAGAGAATTCCGACGGAGCCTGGCTGATCGGAAGTCTGCCGACTTCCACTACGAAAAAGAACGCCTACATTTCGTGGCTAGGAATTGGGTCACAGCACCCCCGTAGAGCGCAGGGAGCGCGTGTAGATCGGCGGCTAACACGATTCCGCCCAGGTGATTCAAGTCACGGGCTATCCGTGTAAGATCTCGGGCGGCTGGCGCTGCTGAAGTTGTTGCTTCAAGCCTCGAAAAACGGTTATCCCCCTTAGCTACCAGCGAGCTTTCCACCCCTGTTACTCTGATGATCAAAATCGGTGCCGTATCGTATCTGAATACCAAGCCGCTGATCTGCGGTTTGCGCGATCGGCTGGGGGATGTTGGGGAGCTGACATTGAATCTACCCAGCCGTCTGGCGGCAGATCTAGCCGTAGGTCAGCTTGATGTGGCGCTGATTCCGTCGGTCGAGTATTTTCGCGGCCAAGGTTATCAGATCATTTCGGACGCCGCGATTGCGTGTCGTGGACCGGTGTGGAGTGTGCGGCTACTGAGTCGCGTTCCGGTCAAGCGAATCAAACGTCTGGCGTTAGACGAAGGCAGTCGCACCAGTGCCGTGTTAGTGCGCGTGTTGTTGGCGGAGATGTATGATTTGCATCCGCAAACGGTGCCCTTGGGAATCGAGCAAGATCCTGAGGCTGTTGACGCCGACGCCATTTTGTTAATTGGCGACCGCGCGATGCACCCGCCCAGCGGAGTGTATGAGGAGATTTGGGATCTGGGTGATCGATGGTGCCGCTGGACCGAATTACCATTTGTGTTTGCGATGTGGGTCGCCCGCAACGACTTGATCGAACGTGACGGAATCAAGTTGGATGAATTGGCAGCGATTCTGGAAGCAAGCAGGGATGCCGGACTTGCTTCGCTTGAGCAGATCGCGCATCGCGAAGCGGGAACTCATGGACTAACGAAGGAAGACCTGCATGCATACTTTGCCGAAAACTTGCACTTCCGCCTCGGGCCGGGTGAGCGAATCGGATTGCAGTCCTTTCAACGGCGAGCCGATTCACTTGGATTGTTAATCCCCACGTCTTCACACTTCTAATTAAGACAAGATTTTAATGATTGCGACAGCAACGGATCGTTCGATTCGAGACATTTTGGACAAGGCGATCGCCGGCGAGCGAATAGATACCTCCGAGGCGCTGCGCCTGTTGGAGAGTCACGATTTGGCAGCGATTGGATCGGCCGCCGATCAAGTCTCCCGGCGAATGCACCCGGAAACGTATCGGACGTACAACATTGATCGGAATATCAATTACACGAACATCTGTACGGCGGTTTGTCATTTCTGTGCGTTCTATCGGAGCCCTAAAAGCGATCAAGGCTATGTGTTGCCACGGGAAGAGCTGCTGGAGAAAGTTGGGGAAACTGTTGCGCTGGGTGGAAACCAGATTTTGATGCAGGGCGGCCTGCATCCGAAGTTCAAACTGGATTGGTACGAGCAGTTGCTCGGCGATATCAAGTCGGCTTATCCCGAAATCAACATTCACGGATTTAGCCCGCCGGAACTTTATCATTTCACCAAAGTCAACAAGCTGAGCATCGAAGAAGTTTTAGCGCGGCTGAAAGCCGCCGGCCTGGGCAGCATTCCCGGCGGCGGCGCCGAGATCTTGGTCGATCGAGTTCGCAGTGAATTGACGCGTGGAAAAGTGATGACCGACGATTGGCTGAACGTCATGCGCGTGTGGCATCAGCTGGGTGGGATCAGCACGTCAACGATGATGTTCGGACACGTGGAGACGTTGGCGGAGCGTGTCGAGCATCTTCAGCGTCTGCGTGATCTGCAGGACGAGACCGGCGGATTCACAGCGTTTATTTGCTGGACGTTTCAGCCGGACAACACGGACATGTCGGACGTACCGCGGACAGGTTCGTTTGAGTACCTGAAAACACAGGCGGTATCGCGACTATTCCTGGATAACATTCCCAACATTCAAAGCAGCTGGGTGACCCAGGGGTTGAAGATCGGCCAGCTTGGCATGTTGTTTGGCGCTAACGACATGGGCAGCTTGATGATTGAGGAAAACGTGGTTGCGGAGGCCGGCACAGTGCACTTCTTAACGCTGAGGCAGATGCGTGAAGCGATCGAGGAGTTGGGATTCGAGCCGCGGCAGAGAGATGTCTTTTACAATCTGGCTTCACCCGAGCTTCAGCAGAAGGCGATCGAGGCGAACGAGCACCGCGCCCAACCGGATGTGGTGCAGTTGTCGACAGCGCCGAAGTAACAGAAGAACGCCAAGCATGAGAAAGAATTCTGACGGGCGATGTCTTAGACTCCTCTCGCTCGTTGTGCTCTGCATCGTTGCCGTCGGCTGTTTGCCTGCGCCGGGGCCGGAAACCGAGCCAACCGGTCCGATCACTGTCCCACAAGCGTCGATCCGCATTCAGGAAAAGCGGAGCGACAACGGCAAGTCGTACCGAACAACGCACCAATGGAACGGTAAAAAGTTTGACGCCCATTGGGAACTCGGTAGCGCTTTGAAGCGAACGTCGAAGTTGCAGCTGAAAAGAATGCCGATGGAATGGGAAATTGAGGACGTGAAAGCGGCCGCGCAGGTGGTTTTGGATCAGCGGGGGCCGAACCCGTGGTATCGCGCGATTGAGCCGACGATCTTTAGTTTGATGGACAAGGCGTTGACCGAGAAATCGCAAGCTGTCGATATCGCACCGCAATCGCCTTACAAGGTTGCGGTGAAAGTCAACAAGCACACCGCCGAGTGGTTCGTCGAAGTCGACGTGCGGATCGTGGACGAAAGCGGCGACAACGTGGGTTTGTAAAGGTTGCAGGCCCATGCGGTGTGCCTTTCCGCAACCGTGTAGCTGAATTCGGCAGTCGTCGGCCAAGACAGATCTGGCCTACGCTTTGAATCGATGCGTGCCCTATCGGTCAGAAACGACCATGCAGGTACAAGTCGATGTGGCGACTAGTTTGCCGGCGGCGTTGGTGACATGGCATTCCAGGAATCCCACCCGCAGCCCACGTTGAATCACTTTCGCTTTGGCGGTCAACAGACCTTCCCGCACGGGACGAATGAAGTTGACTTTCATTTCGATCGTGGAAAAGTCTTCCGATTCCAGCAGCGTGCGGCCGAACGCGATCCCCATTGCGGCGTCCGCTAATGCCGCCAACAGGCCTCCATGAACGCGACCCATTGGATTGTGGTGCTGCTTGGAGGCTTCGATGCGGACAGTCGCCTCGCCGGATCCGGATTCGCCCGGCTGGACTTGGAAACCCACTAATTGAGAAATCGGTGCGCCGGCAAAACGATCGGGCTGAGCATTCACGTGTATTGCAACCGTGGGAACGTTATCGTGCCGGGCTGCCGGCAGCAAAAGACATCAATAGATGTACTGTAGCCCGAAGTGGATGCCTTGCACGTAAAAAGTGTTGTATCGAAAGGCCGCAGCCGGACGTTGTTGGCCAAGCGGCGGATCGGCCAGGTTGACTGCCAAGGTCGGATCGATTGTGCCGGAAACTTGCAAGGCATCGGTCAGGGCTGCGATGTGATATCCGAACGTCACGTCGAACATCGGCCAACGCTGCCAGCCCAGCGTAAAGTCAAGCTCCGGTGCCCAGGCAAACGCGTGGTCTTTGTACGGACCCGCATTTGTGCTGCGGACCAGCAAGCCATTGGGGTCAACAGCTGTAGATCCGTCCAGGGTGGTCGTCGTTTGTCCCTGCAGCCGCGCCGTTCGCCGCAAAGAACCAAAGCCAATCTTCATCAAGCTTTTGAAGGACCAGCAGCCTTCACGGTACGACGATGCGATGCCCAGCTGCCCACCATGGAATTCATTCTGTACGTCAAACGAATCAAACACCGTGAGGATCGAGCCGACGGGGGCAAAGTCTTCGTCCTGCGAAGTCGATGTGGAAAAAATCGACAGGTCTTCGCCAAATCCCATGTATTGGTATCCATACAAAAGATCGATCGTGCCACCGTACTGGCCGTGCCAGAATTGGCGGACCGAGATGTCGCCTCCGTAGATCACATCACTTTTCCCGCTGACCGACACTGCGGCGTCGCTGCGTACATTGGGAAACGCAATCAGTAACGTGTCTTGGGCAGCATCCTGCCCGTCGGTGACGTTCAAAAACGGACGTGCCAAAACTGGAAACTGATTCTCGTTGGCAGAAAAATGAAAGTTCTCCTCGCCGGCGAACCAGCCGCGAAAAACAAGACTTCGGCAACGCTGGTGATCCAGCCAAGTGCCCACGGTAAATCGGCCGCCAGCCGTCATGTCCTTTAAAATGGAATCACCGCCAACGAGTACTTGCGTGCCGAGCTGCCCTAATTCTCCGGCGGTATCTTCATCTGCGTCCGATCCTGTTGTCACCAACGACGGCGGTCGATCGCCCTTGCGAAACATCAGCATTAACTCGGCAGCGCCAAACCAACGATCGGGAGCACAACTCAAGTATCCATTAGCATGATGCTGCCACGGATACACTGGATGCGAACTGATCGAATCACAACCGCTGTCACAGCAGACGCTGCCATCGCAAGCCTCCAAGACTGGAGCAAACGATTCGATGGAATCATGAATCTCGCCTTCCTCCAGCCAGACTTCTCCGCCCGTGATCACCACGTCCATGCCGTGTTGTTGTGGGCGGTGAGGCGGAGCGAGCTGTCGGTCGCGCCGCACCAGTTCGCCGTGATCGGCCGGTTGTCGTGTTGGCTGGGAGACGATTCGGCGGCGGCTCGCTGGCGGTTGTTTTGATCGCTTGATTCTTGGCGCCGTCGACTGGGGCATTTTCGCATCCACTAGTTCCGCGTCGACCAGCGGGGCTCCCCATTTAGCTGGTTTGCCGGTGGCGGATTCTTGAACCGACCGCTGCGGTTGGGGCGCTGCCTTCAAAGGTGCGGTCCGCTCGGCATCCAGTAGCTTCCGCAGCGGCCGTTCTATGTCAGCCGCGGCGTCAACATCGATTTCCGGCGCACGATAAACGCCTCGGTCCGGTTTCTTGGTTCGCACTTGCGCCGGCGCATCGATCGCCGCGCAGAGCACTGCCAGCGCGATTAATCCTGCCAAAGTCTTGATCTTGGCGAAGGGACTGCAGATGAATTGCATCGGTCATACCCGGCTGTCGAGTTCACAAGCAACGAGACGCATACAGTGCGCACTATTGCTACGAAGCTTGTTTCGACCATGCCGGTCGTGCCGGTTGAGTAAATTTGGCAAGCTTTACCGGTTACGTGAACCTTTTCGGGTCAATTGAAAGCAATTCGTATCAGCTGCCACGCAATACGCCGGTGTCGCTGGCCTGCCAGATCTGACGAGTGTTCAAATCCATTGCCGTTAACCAGCCGCCACCATAGCAATAGGTGTCCAGACAAATGATGTGGCCGGCATCCAGGATTTCACCATCTTTGTTAGCGGTGTGTCCGACAACAGCGATCTTGCCACTGTGATGGGGTCCGGGCACTCCTTCGGTCAGGTGATACCAGCGAAGCATTTCGGTAGGTTGATGCTCCAGCGGAATATGTGCGTCGTAGGCCGCGTGTGTGAAGAAATAGTCCTCGTGCACAAAGTAGTCGCCGAGCGAATCGAAAAACTCTTGGTGTTCCGGTGGCAGGATATCCAAGTCACCATCGAATCCGTAACTTTCCAGGGTGTCGACGCCACCGAATCTGAGCCACTCATGGTGGGGAGCACCATGCAGGATCACGTCCAGCATCATTTCTTCGTGGTTGCCAAGGATTCCGACCAAGCGAGTCTTGGCGCCTAGTTCTACGAGTGTGTCGACTACCCCCCTGGAGTCGGGGCCCCGATCGACGTAGTCGCCCAAGGTCACGACGATGTCGTCTGGGCCGGGCTGGATGACATCCAGCAGCGCGTCCAGAGCGATTTTGCATCCATGGATATCGCCGATCGCGATTAGCCGGTTACTCACTGAAAATCCAAAAAAACAAGGGAAAAAGACCAGGAAACCATTGCAGATCGCCGAATTCGGCTCAAGAGGGGAGTTCACGGGCGATGCCGCGAATTGGGAAAACCAACAGCATCTGGCCGCGGAAATTAGGTACAACCGCGACGCCTGCTCGTTCTACCTTCGACGACAAAGATGATTCTCTATCCCGTCAAACTGGCTTTCGCGTTGCAAGTTTGCTGTGGGTGGGCGAAACTGTCTATGCGGTAACCGAGATTCATTGAATTGGCGGCTCCCGGAGGAAGCGGATGTTTGACTTCCTGCGGGGCGAGATCATTGCTTGCAAATCACATGCTAGGGAAATCAAAGTGACTTCATCTCATCCCTCAGACCAGCCCCTACCCGACGCCGAGTTGGATGCGTGGAGTGAAGACGAGTTGGAGGAAGAGCCCGTCTTGCAGTCGGATGAATCCACAGCGCTGTTTGGCAGCATGATCGTTCACCTGATCATCATCTTGGCTCTAGCGCTGGTTCCGCTCCGTCCGAGCATTGACGAGGAAGCGGTAGTGATTGTCTCGCCGCGGACGACCCAGGAAGAAAAAATCGAAGAAGTCGAGGTAGTCACTTACAGCATGGTGCCCTCGGAGACGGTGGGTGCAAACAGTGAAGCGGAGTCTGAAGTCGCTGAAGCTTCCGCAGAGTTCTTTAACGAAGTCGCTGAGATTCCCAGTCCGATTGAGATGGAGAAAACGGAGTTCGGCGAAATCATGGTCAACAACATCTTTTCTCAAGCCTCCGCACCGCTGGATCGCTTGACGAATCAAAAAGGGCAAGTTGGCCAAAGCGAAAAGGGTGCAGCCGGCGCCGTCGACCGTTTGACGTTCGAGATTCTGCAGTCTTTGGAAGAGCGGCCGACCCTGGTCGTCTGGCTGTTTGATCAAAGTGGTTCGTTGCACCGGCAGCGTCGGGAGATTCGCGACCGATTCGACCGGATCTACGAAGAGTTGGGCATCGTGGCTAAGGAAGAGGAGGAGAAGAAGGGCCCCAAGAAGATGGATCATTCGGCGCCGTTGCTGACTTCGATCATCGGGTTTGGTGGAAACGTCACTTTGTATACCGAAACACCAACAGACGATGTGGCCGAGATTAAATCGATCGTTGACAGCATCAAGATCGACTCATCGGGTGTCGAAAAGGTTTTCACGGCGATCACATCGGCAACCGACCAGTACAAAACGCTACGTCGCAGCCGGGGTGGTAACGGGCCGCAACGGAATGTGTTGTTCGTGGTCGTCACCGATGAACGTGGTGATGACCAGAACCAACTGGAGGCGTCGATCAAGTCTTGTCGGCAGTGGGGCATCCCTGTCTATGTGATCGGCGTTCCCGCACCGTTTGGTCGTGAGCACACGATGGTCAAGTATGTAGACCCGGACCCCAAGTACGACCAATCACCGCAATGGGCGCAAGTTGACCAGGGTCCCGAATCGTTCCTCCCCGAACGCGTCAACGTGGGCTTTACGGGCAACTTTCAGCAGGAGCCGGTAATCGATAGCGGCTTTGGTCCTTACTCATTGACCAGGTTGTGCTACGAAACCGGCGGGATCTATTTCACGGTCCATCCCAACCGCAACGTCAACCGCCGCGTCAATCGAGGCGAGGTCGAAGCGTATGCGTCCGATCTGCAGTATTTCTTCGATCCCCAGATCATGTCGCGGTATCGACCCGACTATCTATCGCAAACCGATTACGTAAAAAAGGTGAAGGCCAGCCCGCTCCGCCAGGCTTTGGTGACCGCTGCCCAAATGAGACCGGCAACCGGGTTGTCACGTCCGCGAACGCGATTCGTGCAACTGGACGTGGCTCGGCTTGCGGGTGAACTGACGACGGCTCAGCAGGATGCCGCAAAGCTGGAGCCGATGCTGGCCAGAATGGCTGAAACATTGGAGCCGGGGATGAAGGTCCGAGAATCGGAGGAAAACGCACGGTGGCGTGCCGGCTATGACTTGGCCATGGGCCGCGTGCTAGCACAAAAAGTTCGTACCGAAACCTACAACGCCATGTTGGCGAAAGCCAAACGTGGGATGAAGTTCGAGAAGGAAAAGAACAATACCTGGATCCTCGAGCCCAGCGACGAGATCTCCGTCGGCAGCAAATGGAAACGAGAAGCTGAGACGGCCAAAATGTTGTTGGAGACAGTTGTCAACGAACATGACGGCACGCCCTGGGCGCTGCTGGCCCGAAAAGAGCTAGAAGCTCCCTTGGGCTGGAAATGGGTGGAAGATTTCACCGACATGAGCCCGCCTACCAATCGTCCCGGCAACAATAACAACAACAATCCCGCCCCCAGTGACGATAAAAAACGGATGCTGAAGAAAGCACCTAAGCGACCCATTCCCAAGCTCTAAATTGCTGGGCAATCGCTCCCGTCCATGCTTGACGCCGTGAATCGAGTTTCACGGCGTTTTTTGTTGCCTCCTCCCTTTCGCCTGGCGGGCCAAATCTGCTATTTCACCGGGACGGCGAATGTTTTCTTCGATCAAAGCGGGATTAGCAGATGTCTTTCGGTTCAAATCTTCGTTTGGTGTTGATCCTGGCTGCGGTCTCAACCGCCGCGACCTATGCCAAACGCCTCGACGGTGATACACCAAGCTTTCTCAAGATCTTCAAACCTGCTCCCGGCGCAGTCAATATCAACTCGGCGATGCTGTCTGAGGAAGACGGTCCCTGGATGATCTTGGCTCATACCTTTGTCGGTGAAGACTCCAAGAGCCGTGCGGAACGATTGACAACAGAGATCAGGCGTGAGCTGAAATTGCCAGCCTTTTTGTATCGTGAAAAATTTGATTTCACCGGTAACCCTGGCATCGGATCAAGTCGCCTGCGATACGCAAACCAGTACGAATACGAAGCCTACGCGGTTCTGGTTGGTGAATATGACAGCGTTGATCACCCCAGCATCAATCGCGATTTGAAAAAGCTGAAAACGGCGGTGCTGCCCGTATTTGAGGCAGAAGATATTGCCAAAGAAACCGACCTGCGTTCTCCAGTCACCACTGTCAAAGCGGTGCATCAAAAGTTGATGGAGAAAGTTCGTGGCGGATCCAAGAGCAAGCCGATGGCCAACGCTTTCGTCACACGTAATCCGATGCTGCCCAAGGAATACTTCGATTCGCCCAATGTCGATTCGTTTGTCCGGCAGCTGAACGAGGATAAGCAATTCAGCCTGCTGGATTGCCAAGGAAAGTACACCGTCGTTGTCCGCACGTTTGAGGGTTATGGGACGATTGTGGACGGCAAGAAGGAAAAGAAGTTTGTGCCCAGCATGAAGCGACTGGATGACTTTGCCGAGGACGCCGGCAAGATGGTAAGCGAGTTGCGAAAGCAAGGAGAAGAAGCCTACGAATTCCACGACCGCTACCGTTCGCTGGTCACGATTGGTAGCTTTGAAACTTTGGGGCGGCCGTTGCCGGGTGGCCGCTTCGAATATGCGCCCGAGATTCGCCGTGTGATGGAGAAATACAGCGCGCTGAATTCGCGTCACGCTCAGGTCGCTCACAACGCAAACGGATTCGCTGCCAATCACGTGGCCATGATTCCGTTTGACGTGCAGCCAAAACCGATCGCCGTCCCCAAGGTTTCCAAACGCAGCCTGTATAGTGGCGGCTTCCGCAATCGCTAGGCTTTGTCAAAGATCTGTTATGTTTGACCTTGTCTTGGGAACCAACAACGAAAAGAAACTCATCGAGTTTCGGTTGCTGTTGCCCGAGGACAGATTTCGTTTGACCACGCTCGCCGAAATCCCCGGTTCGCTGGACGTGGCAGAAACGGGTGAAACATTTGCCGAGAACGCTGCCCTGAAAGCCACCGTGCAAGCGACTCATCTTTCCCGCTGGGTGTTGGCCGAAGACAGCGGATTGTCCGTTGATGCACTCGACGGTGCCCCGGGAGTTTACTCGGCTCGCTATGCGGGATCCCACGGTGATGATGAAGCAAACAATGACAAGCTGCTGTCTGAACTTGCCGGCGTACCGGACGAGCAACGCGGCGCTCAGTACAATTGTTTTTTTTGTTTGTCCGATCCCCAAGGCAACGTGCGGATAGAAACCAACGGCCACTGCCGAGGCCGCATCCGTCACCAGCGATCCGGAACCGCCGGTTTCGGCTATGATCCACTTTTCGAGATCCGCGAATACCACCGCACGTTTGCCGAGTTGGATCTGACCGTCAAACGTGCCATCAGCCACCGTTCGCGAGCCTTGCGAAAACTGCTCCCGAAACTGCTCAAATTAATCGAGTCAAATTAGTCTTGGAAAAATGCGGGGCGGATCAAGGTGTGGCCCAGTCCGTGTCCCGGCGATCGAAACTGCCAGGACAGGGAGAGCGTCCGGCTTAGGAAGGAATTTAAGCCTGGCTTTCCTTATCAGTCGCGGTGGTTGTAGGCATCCACGCGACGCGGGGAAGGTATTCTGCGGATCGTTTTCCTGGGGTTACA
>JBFJVZ010000064.1:0-23155 GCA_041623895.1 Pirellulaceae bacterium
CAAGTCGGGCAAGCGACTGTGGACGCTCACACCCGAAAACGACGGCGACTTTAATGTCCCCACGCCTTTGATTCATCACGGCAAGCTGATTGTTGTGACGGAAAACAATTACGCGCGGCAATTTGATTTCAACAACGGAGAGATCATCAAGGAGCCCGTGGCAGTTAACTCCAAACTGCGTCCCGACATGAGTACACCCGTTGTCGTTGGCAATCGGCTGTTCTGCGTCAACAATTTTCTCTACTGCCTGGACGCGGACAACTTGACCGAGACTTGGCGATTGCGAGATCGCGCGCTCGGTGACTATGGGGCGATCATTGCCACAGCCGAACGAATGCTCGTCATCGGCAAAGGAGAATTGTTACTGTTGGGTACCGATGGCGGGCAGGAAATCCTGGCCCGGCAAAAAGTGTTTGAAGAAACCGTTAACCTTTACTCGCATCCGGCGTTGGTTGGACAGCGTCTTTACATCCGCGGAAATTCAAAACTACATTGTCTGCAGTTGTGACGGGCCAAAAAGTTCGAGAAAGTTAACGGGAGGGCGAGGCTCCTGCCGAGCCGTTGAATCGGAAAACGCTTTGCGGCTCCGCGGGAGCGTCGCCCTCCCGATTGTTTTTGATTGGCGCGAATCATCCCAGGGCCGCTTCGCTCTCCCAGTTACCGCGAATTAGCGCAGGTACCCGTCGACCCAGCCCCGCGAACCTTGTGGTGGAATTCCGTCGGCAACATCATTCCCGTCCGCTAACGTGAACGAAACGGCCAAAGGGAATTTGCCTTTCGGTGCGCCACCGGTGTACGGGCCTGCGCCCCAAAAGTCACCGAGCGCGACGACATCAAAACCGGTAACTTTCTGGTTCTCGATCGTAACATCGCCCCGGAATTCCGCTTCGTATCCGCGGTCGCCACGGTCGGTTTTCAGCACCACGTTGCCGGTTAGTTTACCACCGCTGATTTTCAGGCTGATGTGGCGTATTTCCTCATCGCGCCACATCGGCGGTTCGCCGCGAGTATTGTCGATCAAATGGAAGCGCGCGATCCGCCGTTGCAGGCGCTCAGGGACATCGCCCCGCACCAGTGCTTGATGCTCTTCTGCGGTGATCCAAAGATTGTCGCGTGAAACCGCCGACTGAAATATTTGTCGCCACGGATCCGTGGTTTCTTCGTAACCGCCCATGACCTTTGCTCGCACGCGAACAATCAAGCCACCCTCAGGAGGCCGCGGATTGAATCGCGGATCCAGCTTTCGATTGGTAACCGCTGAAATGTTGCCCGGCTGCGGCGTCTCCAGCGCCTCTTTCATCAGCCGCCTGATCCGGTCGGCACCGCGATTGTTGTTGTACGACAGAAGTTTTCCGTCCGCCGTGGCGATGTACAGCCCCTGAGTCGTCCCGTTGAAATTATTACGCGGGCCTTGGCCGGCAATCTTACGATAGAATTCGCCTTCGGTATCTTTCTGCCGGCGCTGGTAAGCCTGGTCAATGGCGACAGGGACGAATCTCGTTTTCAGCAATTCCACAATTTCGGGATCAGCGAATGTCGACGCACGGTCGAGCACACCATTGTTTCACGTACAGCCGAGCGGATGGCCGTCCATCGCCCAGATGAAGATCGGTTTCTGCTCTGACGCTGCGGATCTCTGCGCGTCTAAGAGATCGATTTTCCAAGGTATCGTTCGCCAAAGCTCATCTTCCGCGGGTTGAAGCTCCGCATGCAGCCGCTTGAAAACAGCCTCATTCAACTGCTCGGCCAGTAACACGGAAGAAGCCGACAAGGCTGCAAACACAATAAACGTTGTGATGGTAAGTCGAAGACGCATTGGATTCTCTTCAATCGCGATATCGGGCAGTTTGCTGTTCGCCCTCGGATGGCGAACGTGAATTTGATTATATCCGGTCGGCGAACAAGTGACGCCTCTTTTCGATGGATACATCATTGTTGAACATGAAGTGGCGCTGTTCGGTTAGCGGTATGTGAATTTCACGGTCGCCTTGGTGTTTCGATCACTGACCGCACGAACCCAGCAGGCCGAAAACCCGATTGGAAACTCATGGTTGATAACCTCTGCCGGCTCAATCGTGAAGGACTGATAATCAACCCATGTCCCCTTTCCATCGATGTCGATCTGCAGCTTGATGGTAACGCGCTCTGACGAATGATGGGAAAGTTCGACATTCTTCCGGTCGTATCCGGTCATCAAGTAAGCATCGGATGGGACGCCTGCTGTTGCTTCGCTATCGTGCCAAGGCCCGCCTTTTCCAACCGGCTTGCCGAGTTTCCAAAGGTCGTCAACACCACCGAACCAGAGTGCTATCTTGTGTTCAGCGGTTGCGAAGACGTGGCCGTCGCTGGTTGCATCGGCACGGACTCCGGCCAGTACCAGTAGCCCATTCCATGAACAAAAATCGCTGATTTGCTTGGAATGACTGGCAACGGGGCGGATCAGATTCCACGCCGGCGGTGCTCCGTTGGTGACCAACGGCACTTCGTAGAACGTACCGTGAATGTTGGCCAGATGACGCTCCGATTCAACTTCGCGCAAGGCCCGCGGCCAACCGAAGTTGAACGGTTGGTCGAACGCCGCACTGCCCTTGGGAAGTCGCAAGGTTTGACCACGATGTCTTAGGATGACCGACGCTGCGTCGACAGTAAACTCCGGTTCAACATGCATCAGTTCTTTTAACTTCGCATCCGCTTCATCTAGCTCAAACTCGAATCCTGCCTTGGTGAATTCAAAAAAACGATCGTCGCCGCTAATCACTCGCAGGTTGCGATTTCGCTTGGCAGCATAAATCAACGCGCCCAACACGCCGCTGTCCCCAACATCGGCTAATCCGGCGAACAGTGCTTGATTATCGGCAGTTTTGCCGTCGACAAATCGGCTGGTCGTTTGGTGCAGGAATGCGGTGGCCACACAGTCGCGATCTGTCATCAATCGCAGCCAAACTGCGTTCAGATCCTGCGGCAACACGTGCGCGACATAACCGTTTCCGCTTACCTGGACTGTTTCCAGATTGCTCCATGAAGCATTGCCCTGCCGGTCGACTTGCAGGGTAAATTCGACAGGTTCCGGGTCCTCGCTGCCAGCCTCTTGGTTCTTCGCGGGTGTGGTCACGCTTGCCTTACCCAATGCGGTCACCTGACTGGGATGGGAATCTTTGGATTTGACAAACGCCATGTGCGGCATGCCAAATGAATTCGGCGTGTGCTCCGTGGCGTTTCCCGGTATCGATATTTTTCCGGCTGGAAAATCACGTGTGTAGATACGGTCGGTAAATCCTTTGCCCCAGCTCAGGGAAAGTACCGTTAGCTTCCATTCTGCAGCGAGTTTTGGATCGCCGCGCTGATCAACAGCAAGGTAAATCGTTGCCGGCCGACTGATCTGGAACTCGTATCCCGCGGCGGGCTTTTGCCAGTCGCCGCGACTGACCGTGACTCGCGGCAGCGACGCTAACCGGCTGGGCATCGACGTGATTTCCTGCTGATCGGTCGCCCGAGTTTCCTTGGCAGCAATTGACCTTATTTGACCCCTCGCCAGGTGCAGGATGCGGCGATCGAAGCCGGCAACCAGAAACGGATCCGACGGCGTATTGGCAGTCACTTCGTCTTCGATCCACGGACCGCCGTAACCGTTCGCCGGCCCCCAGGTCTTGAGGTCTTCGTAGCTGCCGAACCAAAGATTGCTTTGTGGCTGCCCGGCCAGCTTGTTTCCTTGAATGCTGGTCTCGTCGGTGGCCAGGACCAGCTTGCCGTTCCAGCCGCAGAAATCGGGCACGTACCGCAGGTGGCTGGCGACTGGTTTGATACCGGCCGACTTCTTTGACGAAAACGTTTTTGGAAAATCAAAGAACATGCCGTGCATGTCCATCATCCAGCGGCCGTCGGTGATTTCGCGGATGCGAGGCCACTCGGTGTACCAGCCGTGGCTGGCGTCGTTGCAGTAAGCGGCTTTGGGTAACAAGTAGGTATGCCAACGGCCGTCCTCCAGCAATTTCAATCGCAGGCTGCGGCGATCCCAGCCCACCGCCCAGATGGGATCGTTGCCGTCACTGCCACCCGTAATGCCTGATGGCCCCGTGACTTCGGTGAACTGCCGCCGCTCAACGATCTTCCAGTTTTCACCGTCGAATTCCGCCAACACGCCGCGTTCTTCTGCGGTCTTTGCCTTGCCGCCCACCAACAGATCGTTGTAATTCCCCACGCGCAGTTCACCGTTATTGGAAACGACCAACCGTCCCTGCGAAGTGTATCCACCTTTGCCATGCCACCCGGGCACGGGTTTTTTGAACAATCGTTTGACTTCCAACGTGCGGACGTTGGCCTCCCAAATTGATCCTTCCATGTCGACGTAGTAGACCAGGTTTTTCGGATCGGCCAGATGACGAGCGATGGCAGTGACTCGAATCGGCATTTTTGTCGGCGGGATCACGCGGACTTTGCCCTCGGCATCAATCAAATAGTGAGCGATCAGCAGTTGGTTCGACTCAGCATGAATCATTCGCCCCGCAGGTGTGCCTCCAACGCTTTCGGGGTGGATCGTCATCGACTTCGTCAAATCGGGGTCGACGGAAAACAGTTTATGTTCGCTTCCCTTCGGCTGATGCGGCGCGTAATTAACCATCCAGAGTTTTCCCGCCCAAGGAACGATTGCACCGATGCCGCACTCGTTGTGTCCCTCTTTGTAATGGGCCCCGTTTTGGGAGTAGACGCCGTAGGTTGTCAGATGCGGATAGATACCGCTGATGTGAATGTCGGTCCGAACGCCGGGTAAGTTTTCGGCAACCAAGTCACTCTGTACGAACCAGCCGCAAAATAAAACCACCAGCTTACCGACGGGGCTCAGTCGGCGTGATTGAATCACATGTTCGCAAACTTTCATTTGATTTGCGCGGGTATGAAGACTATGGCATTTTCAGAAATCTCGTAGGCCAGGACTTGTCCTGGCGCCTCATTGCCAGGACAAGTCCTGGCCTACAGATGATCCCACGTCAATGATAAAAATGCTCTAGCCAGAGAACTAAATCACTCGAGGCCGAGTTCTTTTTCCCACCATCGAAGGTAAGCTTCTGGATCGATCTTGGTTGGCAAGCCCCTTGTTTTCATCCGATCGCGATACCATTGGTTACTCGCTTCGACCGTCGTTTGCACGTTCGCTTCAGCAAAACGCCCTTTGTCATCCGTGCTCTGCATCCAAACATCAAGTTCAGCACGCAAATTAGCCAGGGTCTTTTTGTGTTCAGGATCGTTGGCAAGGTTACTCAGTTCTTCAGGATCAGCAATGATGTCGTACAACTCCTCAGCGGGTCGTTTTTCAGCCCAAAACGCGGACGCGGCACCGCCAAGTTCGCCACGAAGTTTCAGGACGCGGGCCACGGTCATGCCAGGATATTGCAGTTCCTTGTATCCACTGTGCTGGGTGTAAGGAAGATCGGGGTGAAAGTTGCGAATGTACTTGAACTGACGGGTACGGACGCAGCGGATTCGGTCGCGCGTGTTCCCACAGCGGTCGCGAGCAGCAAAAATCGCTTGACGGCCAACAAAGTCCTTGGCAAGCATGTCTCGTCCATGCATCCAAGTTGGCGGTTTGATTCCGGCGACGCCAAGTGTTGCTGCCGCAACATCGATCAAGCTGACCAGTTTGTCATGCACTTCACCTGCGGGAATCTTCCCGGGCCAACGCACAATCAGCGGAACTCGAATGCCGCCGTCATAAAGCCACTGTTTGTCGCGGTAATGTGGCCGACCATGATCGCCAAAGAAGAACACGACCGTGTTCTGGGCTAAGCCTTCGCTTTCAAGTCGGTCAAGCACCTCGCCCACGTGGCGATCCATGACTTCGATCGACTCCAAGTAATTCGCCCAATCCGCGCTGATCACGGGATGATCGGGATAGTAGGATGGAATTCGAGCGTTCGCGGCCCGCTTGGGATCCTTGGCATGCACAAAATCGCGATGCGGCTCATGAATCTGTACTTGAGCAAAGAATGGTTGACCTTGCTTTCGCCCCCTCTTGGCCACCGACCAATCACGGCCATCATACATCTTGCCGTCGACCGTGAAGTTGTAGTCGCTTTTGCCCGCGCGCTTCATCGTCGAGTTACCATTGCAGACAAAAAAACCGGCTCGGCGCATCAATTCCGTGATCGGCTCAATCGGTTTCGGAAGCGGTTTCTTGTTTGTTGTACGGTGTTGATGCGTGCCCGTGGTCGTTTGATAGACACCGGTGATCAAAGCCGAACGAGACGACGAGCAGACCGGCGCGGTAACAAAGGCAGCGGTGTACCTGGCACCCTGCTGTGCAAGCCGATCGAGATTCGGCGTGCTGACTCCCTCGTAGCCGTAGCATCCCAGTTCCGGGCTCAGGTCGTCAGCGATGATCCAAACCACGTTCGGCCGATCGTCAGCGCGAGCCTCAGCCTGGGCCAAAATCAACATCACGGATGCTGCCAGCAAGCAGATGGTAAAGCAATGTTGTGGTCTCATCTTGACTCGGCTCCACTACCAACGGAGCCCAAATCTTTCGCCGCCGGTTTGCCGGTCGTTGCCGCCTTTCAGTGGACCGGAGTGTGCAGCCTTGACCGCCACATCGCGGGGTGGCTCGGTCGCCTCGCCTTCCGTTTCGCTCGTCTCTTGCTCGGGTGCCGTTTGAGCAGCTTTCATCGAAAGCCCGATTTTTTGCGAATCACGATCGAAGCTCAAGATCTTGACCTCGACTTCTTGTCCTTCGCTGACGAGCGTATCGACACGCGAGACCCGGTGATGTGCCAATTCACTAATGTGCACCAGGCCTTCGACACCGGCGGTCAACCGCACAAAACAGCCGAAATCAGCGATACGTGTCACGGTGCCTTTGTGCACGCTGCCGACGGCAAATTCTTGTTCAGCCGTATCCCAAGGGTTCACCAAAAGATCTCGATAAGACAAAGAGATCTTGCCGGTTTCCTTGTTAACTGAATCAATCTTGACCTTAACTTTTTGCCCCACCTCGATGACGTCGCTGGGATGTTTGATGCGATCCCAGCTAAGTTTGCTGACGTGAATCAGTCCATCCAGGCCGCCCAGGTCAACAAACGCACCAAAGTCTTTGACGCTACGGACAATGCCTTCCAACGTCTGCCCGGGCTCGATCTTTTCAAGCTGTTCGCGGCGTTTCTCTTCTCGTTCCCGTTCCAGAATCGCGCGTCGGCTAAGAACAAGGTTGCCGCGGTTCGCGTTCGCTTCCGTGACCAAACAGACAAACTTTTGATCGACAAACTCGGCCAGGTCTTCCACGCGGTATTCGGAAACTTGGCTGATCGGAATGAAACCGCGCACTCCGCCGACTTTGCACTCCAGGCCACCTGCGTTGTGTCCGGTCACCGTAACTTCGACGATAGCACCTTCATCCAAATCACTCCAATCGGTGACATCGATGGTCTGACCGGGCAAGGAAAGCGAATAGAGTCCATCCTGCGAGTTGAAGCCGCGGACGAGCACTTCGATCGAATCACCGGGACTCGGCTCGGCGTCCGTGAATTGCTCAAACGGTACCGTGCCTTCGTCAGGACCTCCCAAGGAAACGAAAACGCTGTCGTCGTGAATCTTCAACACTTGACCATGGACACGGTCTCCCTCAGCCAATGGTTCCTGACGATTTGGCATACCGGCGGCGCCGCCCAGCAACGCCTCGACGTCCGCATCAGCCAGCGTCGCATCCAGTTCGGCCTGCACGTCGGACGGCAAGCCCTCACGCAAGTTTGGTACGGCCACTTTCTCCGCCGCCCGCTGAGGCACGGTTGGTTTCGTCGGTGATTCCGATTTCCCGCCCGCGACTGCTGGCTTCGGTTTTGGTTTCGATTTCTTTTTCGGCTTGTCTTTTTGCTTTTCGACAAGCTGCTGATTGGAAACTTGAGGAGATGCAGGCTTAGCAACCCCCAGTCCGCGAGCGGCCAAGGGACCACGCCCACGTGCAAGCCCCGACGCGGGAGCCGGAGCCGCCGCTGTTTGGGCAGCAGTCTCTGCCGCGGGAACAGACTCCGATTCGGAAGCAGACTCCGCAGCAGACGCTTTACCCGTCTGCGAGGCTGATCGTGAAGGCGTATCGTCAGCCGACACCGCTGGCGACGCGGTCACCGTCTCATCCGCCTGGACAATGTCCTTGGCAGGCTCGTCCGCGGCAGCTTGATCAAGCGAGTTTTCGGGAGTGTTTGATTGGGGATTTGATTGGTCGCCACCGTTCATCGTATCTCGGCGCACTTTCGAGAAATAGTTGGATGCAAGTAACAAATTGAGACCCTGCAGTCTAGCAATATCGTCGTGCGCTCGGTAGCCTTCGAGGTCAACAAGGACACAATCTGAGGGAGGCTGCGAATGCCGCAATTCGAATTGGCTGGGGATGCTTTTGATTGTTTTTCGGCTGAGATTCGGCGGGCGATTTCCAAGGCGCCGATTCCAGCCCTCGGCGACGGCCCGCGCGACGATAAGCTGTGCGAGATTCTGACCAATCCGAACCAAGATCAAGTTTTGGCCTCCGTTCCCAGCCATCGTCGGGGCGAATGCTCCAGCGGCTTGTGGTTGTTGGCCGGCGATATCCACCGCAGCCACACGATCAGCCAAGAGATTTCCAATCCGGAAGGTAGCTTTTTGCACGGCATCATGCACCGCCGCGAGGGCGACTTCGGCAACTCCAAGTACTGGTTCCGCCGCGTCGGCTCCCATCCTGTGCTTGACAAGATTTCCGATCATGCGGGCGATGCCTATCGCGACCCTTTTGACTTCATCGACAAGTGCCAGCAGGCTGGCGAGGGCGACGACAAGTTAACAGCTGCTTGTTTGCAAGCTCAGTGGATCGAATGGCAATTACTGATGCAGCACATTTTGGCGGGTTAACCCCCACATTTGCACTTGCTGGCGTTTGCATCGATGCGTTGACCTATCTTTGACGAAAGAAAGCGTTCGACGGGGGAAGCAGGCATTGATTGGGGCAAAGCCGCTGATCAACGATCGGACTGCACAGCGACCTGGGTATGAGAACAACAAGCATCCTCTCTGCGGGTACTTGTTGGGGCACATACCCGGGTCGCTTTTCTTTTCAACATCCATCGGTTGGTGTGGCGAGTCGCCAACCGACGTTGCAAAAAGTCAACATCGCTGACCTCACCATGTTTGACTTGATTACTCGAAAAGATGCTGCCACACGTTGATTAACGCACGTTTGGTTCTCGCCGCATGGATCGGCACGCGGACTGCACAAAGCTGGAAGACAACTTTCTCCCAACTCTGTCGACACGCCCATGCACTGCATCACCCTTGCCGAATTGGCTGCCATTCTCGCCCAACACGCTCCTGCAATCGTGTACCGAAGACCCTCGATTCCGTCAGAGGCTATCGTTCAATACTGGGCTGGTTCGCGCGGTCGCTTTGAACTTTGGCATCAGGCAATGGCGCGATATCGCAACGCCGAGCGTGCCGGGGACGCCATCTTGCTTCGTCGTTGGTGGCGCGAGCACATCTTGTTTCTGGAAGAAGTGTTGGTATCCGAGATGTTGACGCGAGTTGTCGCGGCCATCGGATATGCTTTGGATGCAAGAGGCGAAACCGACGAAGTCGCACCGATCACTCACGCCATCCAGCTGTCGCATCTGGAAGCCACCAATCGCGTCCAGCATTTGATGTTGCGGGGACGGGGCAGCACAGTCCAGGACGCCGTGCGACTAAACCGTCTACGCACCGGAGTGGAACGCTGGACCGATGCGTTATTAGGTCGAATATCCGACGATTCTGCTGGTCTTGCTCGTTACGGATTCGATCAGGCGCGTGTCAAGTCGCACGCACAGGAGATGCGAACCTATGGTTTCGGGGCTGCCCGCGAAACCGCACTGTGGCTGATGAATGCTGCCATGCGCGACATGCTTTGCCGCCGCACCTCGCCGCACACGGCGTTGCCGGAAGCAAACAGGAACATCGCCGAGAGTGTGATGATGATGCTGCAAAACGACTTGTTCGATGACCTGGGGACACTTAAGTCGCTGCAACGGCACCGCATCGACTGGGATCACCAGTACGGCGAAACGGCACCGGTTGAGGCTGTTGAGCCAGATGAACAATCCTCGCACGCAATCGATGATTACTTTCAAAACGATATGCAGCGCTGGCACATCAAGTGAGCGGATTCTATTTGACAACCGCTGTGATCCGATCAACGGCAGTGCGGAGTGATCTTGCCGCCATGACAAAGTTTGTGTGCCCGCTCACCTCCGGTTGAATTTGTTCATACAGTTCCGTCGCCTTGCGGAGCTTGGAAAGCTTTTTCTTGACCGTCTTGAGATACACGGCGGGATCATCAAGCTCGTCGATCGGTCCCACCGCGAGGATAAAGTCATACAGATCTCGTACAATATCGCGCAGGTCCTGATCATCCTCCGCTTCATCCGCGTGCTTCAGAAACGTGCGAATCATCCAAACGTGGGCGATCTCGGTATCGATCGTCTTGACCTGCTCCATTGCTGAGGGATTATTCATCAACTGTCAGCGGCGGGGGGCTCGTAGGGTTGGGCATCCGATGATGCCGGCAGGGATGCAGCTTGGGCATCGGCATCGGCCGCCGCCGGTTTGGCCGGCACGTGACCGTGTGGGGTGTATCCTGCCGTCAAAACAATGCCCACGGCAACCAACAGCATGCCAAGCCACATCAACGGATTCGTCTTCTCCCCTTCGTGCAAACTAAAGTACGCCGCGATCGCATTCACGGTGACGGCGCCTCCAAAGACAATTGGCATTACGTAAGACGGTTTGCCGCCCGCCTTTGTCAACGAGAAGGTGAGTGCCAGAGCGCCCAAGGCACCTAAACACCCGGCCAAGAATCCCCATTTCATGGCGGGGAAGTACTTTCCCGAGTAGTCGAAATTGTCGTTGAAGACAAGCTTCATCATGATCGCCCCGCCCACGATGGCGAGCACCAGATAGGCGACACCGATGAACACGTATGGCTTGAACGGCCCCCATTCTCGATTCGGTGAGCGGGCGTTGGAAAGAGTGGGACCATACATTCCCCAGCACAGTGCCACGCCCAAGGCACACGCAATAGCAAGCCATTTCATCAAGTTTGCTCCGATTTGTTGTTAAACGTTGAACAGGAAATGACAAACGTCACCGTCCTGCATCTCATAGTTTTTGCCTTCAATCCGTAGTTTACCGGCTTGGCGAATTTCTTTCTCGGATCCAAGTTCTTCAAGGTCTTCGACCGAATAGATTTCCGCGCGAATGAAACCCCGCTCAAAATCGCTATGAATCACGCCAGCTGCCTGCGGTGCCGTCGCGCCGATCGGCACCGGCCAGGCTCGAATCTCTTTTTCCCCCGCCGTAAAGAAACTTTGCAGACCCAAGGTCCGATAAGCCTCGCGGGCAATCTGATTCAGCGCGGGCTCATCCAAGCCGACGTCCGCCAGCATCTCCGCCCTGTCTGCCTCATCCAACTCGGCAATCTCGGCCTCCAATTTGGCGCACACGCAGACGACGCCGGCACCAGTGCGGGTGGCGTGCTGGCGGACTTTTTCCACCAGTGGGTGTTTTCCTTGCAAGTCATTTTCTTCGACATTGGCGACGTACAGAATCGGTTTTGCCGTCATCAGGCCGAAGCTGGAGATCGCGTTTTGTTCGGCGTCATTTAAAGAGAGTGTCCGCAGCGGTTGCTCGGACTCCAAGTGCTGATTGCACTTTTCAATCACGGAGACACGCAGCTTTGCTTCCTTGTCGCCGCTTCGAGCGGTACGGCGAGCTTTCTCCATAGCATTTTCCAAAGTCTGCATGTCAGCCAATACCAGCTCCGTCTCGATCGTATCGATATCCGTAATCGGATCAACCGTTCCAGAAACATGAACGACATCGGGGTCTTCAAAGCAGCGGACAACTTGGATAATGGCATCGACCTGACGGATGTGGCTGAGAAACTTATTTCCCAGCCCTTCGCCTTCGCTGGCACCTTTGACGATCCCGGCAATATCGACCAATTTCAGCGGTGCCGGAATGACCTTTTCCGTCTCGATGTGTTTGTGGATTCGCTGCAGGCGTTCATCCGGCACGCTGACAATCCCTTCGTTTGGCTCAATGGTGCAAAACGGATAGTTCTCACTCTGTGCCGATTGCGAACATGTCAGCGCATTGAACAGCGTGCTTTTTCCGACGTTTGGCAGGCCAACAATCCCGGCTTCCATGGCAGGTACAGTTTCACGAATCAGGTAAAGGATCAAATCTGCCAGAATCGTATCAGCCGACTCAGATTGATCGAAGGGTGGGCAAACGGGAGCGGCGCCTCGGAAAAAAGATTTCTCATTTTTTTCAAGAATCAGCTGAATTTTGACCAGCACTGCGACCGATGAAAAACGATTGCAAGACGCAACACGTGTGATGTTTCACGGACGAAGCTGGTTGAAGCTCTCAAGGCCCAGCTTTTCCGCTCGGGCGCGGGAGTTCTCGCTTTCCTTCCAGCTCCGAGCTATACCTTGCGAATTCTCACTATGGGCGCGTTGATCGTCGCCGTTGGAACCTTTGCCGCGCTGCCCTTTCGTCGTTATCGCGCCAAGCCGCAGACGGTGCCGTCTACCGAGGCGACCGGTCCCACCAAATCAACCCTGGACGGGCTGGATTTCGAGATGCTGGTGGAAGATTCCGCAGCCAACGCGGAATTTCCTTCGCTCTCGCTACCGCCAGCCACACCCCTGATATCACGCCAGCGACAAATCCAAATGCCGCTGACCTACGATGATTTGGCCGTTCCCCTCAAACTGCCGCCCTCATTCAACGAGAATTTCAGTGCGACTTCGACCGCACAGCAAGCAGAAGCCTCGTCCGAACGGAGTACGTCATCGCGATTGCAGTCGGCAACCATCACGGACGAATCAAAGTCAAAGCTGACAGCAAACAGTGATGCGCCGAAATCGGTTTTAGCTGACGTGACCGAAATACAACCGGCGCGACTGGTTAGCTCGCCGGCGGTCGATCCGGTCACCGAGCAGCTTCCAGCTCCTTCGCCACAACCACGTCATTGGATTCGGCAACCATAACGTTGCCCAGCCCACTTAACGTTGCCGAACCAGATCTTCGATCGCGATCTGCTCCCGATCGATGATTGGTTGAACCAGCTCCAGGAAACGGCTGGCATCGCTCGGGTATCCCGCGGTTGCCTTCAGCGGCGTGCTTGCTTGATGCCGCTCTGCAAAGTAAGCGTTCAAGGACTGCATCATTCGTTCGCGAATGTACTTTGCGTACATCGACGACATCGCTACCGGTGTAAACGTGTCGCCTTTGACGGTGAAATGGATCTTGGCATCAAAACGGTCCGAGCGCAGGCGATACATGCTCTGTTGTTTCGCTTCGGAAACGACCTGGACGGTTGCGTCATGAAAGACATGCTGGAGAACCCCGGCATAATAGCGCCGTCCACCGTGACGGTCGCAATAGACATCGATTGATTCCCCATCAGCTGCGTGTGCTTCGACAAACTGACGAACCAGGCCCAATGTTGATTCTGACAACAGGTCAGCCTTGTTCATGCCGTCCCCGCAAGCCTGATTGAATGCCTTGGCGGGGATCACACGGGCGATCATTCGCTGGCAGCTGATCCCAGTTGATGACCATGTCGACAATGTCTCCGCCGTCTCCTTGCTGGAAAGAAAAGGCATGCCGGTAAAGTTCCGAAGCCAGGGTGTTTCACTGATCCAATGGAAATCGTCTGCCGCAACCGTTTCCAGAAATTCCGCAAATTCAAATTTCTTTTCTTTCGCATCAATCCAGCGGTTACAAACGCTGATGGCCGCGTGCAAGAGGGCAAGTGGATTGTCTCGGCCCGGTTGGTAAACCGACTTCGAATCATCAATCACCACCGTCACATCGCCCACCGAAGTCGGCTGACGCAGCGGCGCAAAGAGATCTTCGTACGATGGTTGCCCCTGATCGGGCAGTCGCCACATCGTTGCTGCGACCACCAAAGGGCCCAGTTTTGGACCGTAGCCTGCTTCGTCAGTTGCGATTAATAGCATGCGATCGAGATGACTGAGTCATGGCGGCGCCTGGCACCGCCTACCGTTTGATCTTCAGGTGAACCGTCGGCGTAAAACTTAATTCTTAGTCTGGACGGTGCACAGGGTCAGATTAAGGTACCACGGCACACGGAGTACACGCAGTGTGCCTGCTAGCTTAAGATTGTTCTCGCAATGAGATCCTTTTAGAGACGAGGAATTCTGATGAAGTATCTTTCCCGCGTATCGTTGCTGCTGTGTTGCATTGCTGGCTGGATGTCCCCCGTTTTGGCGGATGATTCGCAACCGGCCAAGACCAAAACCAGGTTCCCTCCCGATCACGCCAATGTTCGCTACGGCCCGGACAAAATGAACGTCCTGGATTTCTGGCAAGCGAAGGGAGAGGGTCCGCGTCCTCTGCTGGTTTACATTCACGGCGGCGGCTGGACGGGCGGCGACAAACAGCGACGCGACGCCGACGTCCAACCCTACCTTGATCGCGGGATTTCATACGCGGCGATTAACTATCGGCTGACCGGGCAGGCTCCCTTGCCGGCACCCGTCCACGACGCGGCTCGCGCGATCCAGTTCTTGCGCAGTAAAGCGGCCGCGTGGAATATTCGTAAAGACCGAATCGCATTGACGGGTGGAAGTGCCGGCGCGTGCACGTCGATGTGGATTCTGTGCCACGACGATTTGGCGGATTCGGATGCCAGTGATCCCGTGTTGCGAGAATCAACCAGAGTTACAGCTGCCGCAGTCGCCGGGGGGCAAACTTCCATCGACCCGAAAGTGATCGAGCCGTGGCTTGGCCCTAACGTGCTGAAACACCGCATGATCAACATGGCAGTGGGCGAGGCAACGATGGAGGGCGCCCTGCAGAACTATGAAAAGCACAAACAGCTGTACCACGAATTTTCGGCCTACAATCATGTTTCCGCCGATGATCCACCACTGTTGATGACTTACGGCAATGACATGACGCTGCCGTCAAAGAATGCGGGGCACGGAATTCATCATCCCGTGTATGGCGTGAAGATGAAGGAGAAAGCGGATCAAGTCGGCCAGGAATGCCACTTGCTGATCCCCGGTGTGTCGAAATCGAAGTACAAAGGGGCAAGCGATTTTTTGATCGACAAGCTATTGCAGTGAGCAAACGAGTAGGCCGGGACCCGTCCCGGCGATCCCGTCCCCTGTGCCGTTGGGCACGTTGTTTCCGAACATGCTCTTACTTAAGAATCGTTGACCGCGTTCCGCCGCAGCGGTTAAGAAGTTGCCGGGGTTACCGCTTTTTCTTGCCGCTTCCCGGTGGTCGTTTTCGTTTATTGGGCGGCACCACCACTTCTTCTTTGCCGGACATCTGTTGCCGAATCTTGTCGGCAAACGTTTCTTTCTTTTGGCCACCTTCATCTTGCTCAAGCGTGCCGCCAAGCACGGCCGGGTCAAAATGCTTGTCTTGCGGCAAGGTCTTTTTGACCAGGATTCGTTCGCACATTCCCCACAAGCTGCTGGTGATGAAGTACAGGCACAATCCGGCCGGCACGCGAAAGAAGAACAAACCCATCATCAGCGTCATCACGTTCATGATTTTTTGTGTCATCGCCGTCTGTTCGTCTGTCGCCGGCGGCATGAACATTTTTTGTTGGGCCAGGAACAACACCACGACCAGCACCGGCAAGATATTGAAGTACGGGCCGAGCCAGCCGGTACCGCGGCCGGATAAATAGTCCCAAAGCCAACTGCCCCAGTAGAACAACATATCGGGGCCCGCCAAATTGGACGCCCAGGCCAGGCTTTCGCTAAAGGGGGCCTGGCGGAGGGCAATATCAACCGAAAGCGCGCGATACAAGCCAATGAAAATCGGCTGTTGCAAGAACATCGGCAAACAACCCGCCATCGGATTGAAACCGACTCGCTGTTGAAGTTCCCGTTGCGCTTTCAAACGACCTTCCATATCGTCCTTGTACTGTTCGCCGATCTTTTTCAGTTCGGGTGCCAGTTCTTGCATTTTCTGAGCGTTGACGGCCGCCTTCCTGCTGAGCGGGAACATCCCCGCGCGGACGATGACCGTGAGCAGCACAATCGCGACGGCGTAATTGCCCACAAACGAATACAGCACATGCAGCAGACCTGCCAGCAAGATCGCGAACGTGCTGAACCAGCCATAGTAAATGCACTGACCCAGCCCGTAATCCTTCAGAACCTCGGGATCCTTGGGGCCGGCGAACAAGCGAAATTCGTGTCGCAACGCCCGCTTGGGCGGGACTTCCATAATCACGCTGTCGACATAAAACGAGGTGTTGACCGCACGCTCCTTGTGCGTCTTGACCTCGTCTTTGTCAGAGAAGATCGTTGCTGTGGCCCGCCGCAGGAATTCGATCGACGGCGTCTGTTCAGGCGGCAGATAAGCGACCGTAAAATACTGTGCATCAACACCGATGTACTGCATGTCTCGCGTGCCGGCTTCACCATCTTCGGCAAAGATCGCCTGGTCAGCATCCTCCGGCTGCTTCTTTGCTCGCTTCAGCAGCCCATAACCGCTGACCAGTTCGTGACCATCCGCCGTCGTTCTGTAGATTACATCGCGAGCTGCCGCGCCGCCCCAATTTGGGCTGATCTTGTTACTGTACCACCAGCCCTCCAGCGTCAGTCCATTGACTCCCTCCAGCCGGTAGGCAAGTTTCTGCGGCGCGTCGGAGATGTTCTCAAGCTGCACCGCCATGTCCAACGCATAAGAATTGGGCCGCAGCGAATACGTCCGGCTCAGTCTGACCGGTTTGCCGCCGATCCCCGCCATCTCCTGTTCCGACATCGCTAACGCAAAGGAAACTTCTTCACCCTCTTCGTTGCTCGCTTTGTCAACGTTCCAAATCATCTCGGTCAAATCGCCAAGACCATCGATCGACGGCTCGTTGGCAGCGATACCCTTGCGGTTGACTTGTCCCAGCGTCAACAAGCAGGAAAGCCGCGACAAGTTACCTTCGATCTGATCATCACCACCATCGCGTGCGAGCCGGATCAAATCGAGTGGATGCTCGGTCAATTTGGCGGTGAACAACAAAGTCGACGGCTGGGCCCCATCATCGGCAGCGGTGTTCCGCATGACTTCGATGTTGACCTCGTCGCCGGGTCTTGTCTTTGACAACGCCGCGCGAATATCGTTTGGTGATGCCACCGCTTTCTGGGCGACGGCGATGATGACGTCGCCCACTTGAAGGCCGGTAACGTTCCCCGCAGCCGTTGCCAGCGCCGCCGGCGTCCCGGGTCCGACCACATTGACCACAACACCATCGGCGTCAGCAGCAGACTCACCGGCAAAGTAGCCGAGGTAACCCGATCTGGTATCGATCCGCCGATAGCGAAATTTGCCTTTATCGTTTCGCTCGGTCAGCTCGACGCGTTCGATTCCGCCGCCGCGACTGTTAAGCGTGACCAGCATGTTGTAGCCGCTATCAGCATCCATCGATCCCAACGTGCTCCAGCTCGGCCGCTCGGGCCGCTGCTGAACTTCGGGCTCGGCAGTGTCCGGCTCGACGCCCGGTTTGGCTTCCGGCGGCGGTTCGGCTTCGACCGGCGTGAGCGCTTCGGCATCCTCTACTGCTTGGGCGACTTCGCCCCCGTCTTCCGCCGCATTGGGACCTGGCGGCGGCGCGAACATAATTCGCAAACTGATATAGAAAAAGAAGAACGCCGTTGACGCGACCATAAACGTGAGCAGGCGACGTTCCACAATTGATCCGCAGTTACGAGCAATTCGAGAAAGATGCGTCCCTGGGCAGGAACGAAGACGATTTTGGCGGCAGTCAGGAGAGCCGGATAGAAAAGTATTCTTGCGACCACTGGAAATCTTGGGAAGGTGAAGCGGCGTAATTGGCGGGTGAGGCTCCCACCGAGCCGTATTTTCCAGGGCTCATCCGCTCAGAACGTGCCTCGCCCTGCCGGCCTGGCATGGACGATATCCGATGTTTCGAATCGACAAATCCAGGTTTGTTAGCGCCTCTCGGGCCGTGTCGCGACCTCCAACGGCGGCAAGACACCCATGTAGGCCATCAAATCGCTGATCTCCTGCAACGTCAGATCGTCAATCAAGCCACTGGGCATGATGCTGCTGTTACTGGGCAAGATTTGGTCGATATCCTTATCATCCACGACCACGATATTATTTTTCGAGTCCCGGACCGTAATCGTGCCATCACCTCCGTCGCTAACCATTCCCACCAACACCTTGCCCTCCAAGGTCAAGACTTTCTTGCTGGCGTACTGATCGCTGACCACGTGCGCCGGATACAGTATCGATTCCACGATTTCGCGCTTGGTGAATCGCCGCGCGATGCCAGTCAGGCTCGGACCGATCGATTCGCCGGTGTCGCCAAAGCGGTGGCACTGGCTGCACTGGGCCTTCTTGTATGCCAGCCGACCGGCGACGGGATCACCCACGCGGCCTTTGTCGCCTTCCAGAAAAGTCAGCAATTGGTCGAAATCCCACCGCGACGTGTTCTCCGTTGGCAGCACGGCAACAGGTCGGTCAGGGTAGGTTTTGCTGTACCATTTCTGCCACGGCTTCATTGAATTGGCTGCCCCCTCGGGACGCTGCATGCCCGTCCAATGCTCCAATAGCTTTTCAACGTTCTCGAATTCTCCGCCCGTTTTCTCTGCCCGACAGCCCAGCAGAATCAATTGCCGGAGCGCCATTGGATCGTCGGTCGCAACGCGAACGGTGCGAAGTGCTTTGACGACTTCGTCAGCGGCTTCATCTTCCAAGATATTCAGACTGCGCACCAGGTAGTCCCAGTTCTCGCCTTCCGGTTGCACCGACAGCGCCATCGCAATCACCGCGCGACGATCGGGTTCACTACGCCACAGGCTTCGCAAGTAACTGCCGGATTCTGGATCGTTTGAAGTCGCCAGCATCGCGATGATGCCCGTCCGCAAACGACGCTGGACATCACCGACTTGCGGATCCTCACGCAGTTTTCGGTCCAGCGTTCTCAGAGCAACCGCGGTTTCATCATCCACCGGTCGTTCTAATCGGTAGATGGCGGCAAGCGCGGCATTCCGCCAGACGTGACCTTGTTCCAGAATGGCTCGGATGTCTTCGTCCGAAAGTGACTTGGCAAAATCGCGAGTGACGTTGCTGATGTACAACGGCAGCACGCCGTCGTCCTCTTGGTTGGCCGCTTCTTCATAGAACTTCAAAATCTCGAATCGCTGCTCGGCATTCCAATCGTGCGATAGAAATTGAAGGCACATCGCAACCAGAGTGCGGTCCGCTTTGGAATTATCGGACTTCAAGTACTGCAGTGCGCGATCGGTAATCGACTCCGCTTGCAAGTAGGCTGCCAGGCGAATCACTTCATGATTGATACGAGGCTCCCCAGCGGGAAATTCTTCAGCGATCTGATCGCGCAAGGCGGTTACTTTGGTGGGCTCGACATTGCCGCGATGGAGGGCAACCTGGCACAGCCGCAAGGCATCGATAAAGTCGGCGTCACTGAGAAAGCCGGTCATCATTTCGCTGGTTCGCGCCAACACTTCCAGCGCGGTTGCTTCGGTCGGATCGGCACTGATCAAGGCCAGCATGCCGACGATCCCGATACGGGTATCGGCGGTATTGAGAACTTCATCCCGCCACTTCTGAACCGGAATCCGTTGCAGCACGCGCCGCGCCGCGAATGCCAACGTGCGGTCTTCATCGGCAAGCAGCGGCATCAGTTTTTCGGAGGAACTCAGCTTGGTACCGCTTCGCAGCAGTGCTTCACACGCCGCCCGTCGCACGCGAGCATCGTCGTCTTCAAGCATTTCGGCCAATCGCTGTCCGCTATTCTTGCTCGGATGCATTCCCATGATCATTGCCGCCCGAGCCCGCACTTGTTCGTTGCCGGCACGACTGAGTTCCAAGACAAGTTCCTCGCTGGGAATCGGACCGAATAGCTGCATCAGTTCCAGCGCACGGAGTCGATAGTGGGATGGATTGTCGTCACTGTAGGCAACGCCGGCGACCAGTTGTGGCCATTGACTGCCCAGCTTTCGTTTGATCGCGGCAATTTCCTGCCTTGCCCAGGCTGAACGCAATTGCGGCTGGCGAATCGCCGCAGCGATGCCGGTCCCCAAGTTCTTCATGCGGTCCGGTACGTCGCCTTTGTAAATCACACGATAGACACCGCCGGCAGTTCCGCGTCCGCCGGTGCAAAAATACAAAGCGCCATCCGGGCCGACTTCGATGTCGGTAACATTCAAGGGCTGACCCTGCAGGAAGACTTCGCTGTCGGCGGTATAACCGGCGCCCCTCGGTTTCAGTTTGACATTCAAGATCCGGCCTTCGGACCAATCCGCCAAGAACAGCGTGTTGTGATACCGCACCGGGAACATGTAGTGTTCATAGCAAACGCCGCCAGTCGGGCTGCCGCGTCCGGTATCCAGTAAATTCGGCAAGCGGTCAAAATAATGTTCGGGCCATTTCGCCCAACCGGTTCGCCAGCCAAACTCGGCTCCTTCGGTGACATCAAATAATGCGTTGGGGCGATACCAGGCCGTACCGACGTCAGATTCCATGTCAGCGTCATGCACAAACATTCCGCCGCCGCCGTGAAAGACCAAGTCGTAGGCGTTTCGTAAACCGCCGGCAACCGTCTCCACGACCGACCCATCGATTTTGGTTCTGATAATCGTGCCACCCGGTGCTTTGATTTCGCGCCCGTGTCCGCCTGGATCTTCATAACGGGGCAGCAAGTCGCCTTCATAAGGATTGGTGTAGGTTTCGCCGTCACCGGTCTTGCCGAGCGCTTGGGTATGACTGCCGACAGCCACGTAGATCATCCCATCGGGCCCCAACTGCAGCCCGTGAGGACCATGTTCACCGGATCGCCCGCTGAACTGCACGATTGCCTGGACGCTTTCCAGCGTGCCGTTCCGATCCTTGTCTTGCAGCCGATAAAGTGCCGTCCCGTCCGGCCCATCTCCGGTAGCAAACACTTCTCCATTCAAGGCCAGAATGCCTTGGCACGACTTCACTTTCTCGCAGTACGTGCGTACGGTTTCGGGCACGCCATCCTCGTCCTGATCAAACACCAACAGCAGCGGGCCACCTTCCTGCGACAACAAAATATGTCCAAACTCGTTAAACGTCATCGCAATCACGGATCCAATGTTCTCGTCATTCAGTACACGTTGAACACCAAAACCTTTCTGGATTTGGAATCGTTCGCGCTGATCGGATTGAGTCGCGTCGACGACGTGTTCGTCCCGGTCCCAGGGAGCGGTGTCGCCAAAAGTACCAAACGTACTGGCAGAGCCCCACAGCCGATCATTGAACAGCACGGTCTCCCAAAGATCGCTGTCATCAAGGCTGGTCCGCCAGGAGGCATCGCTGCTGAATGTGTACCACTTGTCACTGTTTTCCGGGCGAATCGAAACACGAGCAGCTAAGGCAGCTTTGTCGCCGCGCACGTTGACGACGCGAACAGCAACAACATTTCGACCGATCTCCAGAAAATCGGTGATGTCATACTCGTCCACGGCGCGAGGCGAATTGCCTTGGCCGACTTGATGTCCGTTGACGAACAATTCGTAGCGATCATCAGCCGCGATTTCGATGCGACCTTCGGCTTGCACGCGAAGATTGATCGGTTTCCGGAAATGGCAGATTTCACCTTCAGCGATCGGCTGCTGCGGTTGTGTTCCGGCCGCCCAAATCCACTGGGCCTCTTCCGCAGCCAGCGGTGACGGGTCGACCAAAATCATCGCCAACAAGATCGGGGCAAATGCCCACGCAAGCGGATTCGCACGCGAGTCGACAAACGCTGAACAAAAACGAGTGCAAACAAAGCCATCCATAGCAGGGCCTTCCATGGCGTCTTCCGAGGAATCGGTATTCTGGGGATCGCCCGGAAGAGTAGGGACTCGACTCCCGCCGACGCAAGGTTGATATGGCTCACTTTGTCATCGTTCTGATGCGTACTGCCGGCCCACCAAGGAGTAGCAAACGCCGGAGCAGGCCCGGAATGCTATGCACTTTGTGTATCTGCCCCGTTTTTCCGACCGCGTCTGCCCACCGGCCCGACAACCGCCGCTAGCAAACGATCGATCCCAGCCGTAATAATGTTTTCTGCGAAGTCCAAGAAAACGACAGCACGGATTCGGGAGTATCAATATGCGTTGGAAAGGGCGGCGGCAGAGCGAAAACGTCGAAGATCGTAGAAAGATGTCCGGACCCGCTGTTGCCGGCGGCGGCTTGGGATTGATGATCATTGCCATCATTGTCGCATTGATGGGTGGCAATCCGCAGCGGTTTCTGCAGCAAGCGCAACAACAGCAGGGAGCCGCACAAGCACCCGCCCAGGCTCGCGAACTGACTGCCGAGGAACAAGAACAAGGCGAGTTTGTGAAAGTCGTTTTGGCCGACACCGAAGACGCCTGGACCATGCTGTTTCAGCAAGCCGGCCGCCGGTACGATCCGCCGCAGATGGTGCTATTCTCTGACAACGTCCAGTCGGAGTGCGGGCTCGCCAGCGCGGCAGCCGGACCCTTTTATTGCCCTGCTGATAGAAAAGTGTACTTGGATACCTCCTTCTTTCATCAACTCTCCCAGCAGTTGAACGCGCCCGGCGATTTTGCCCAAGCCTACGTGATCGCTCACGAGGTCGGTCACCATGTACAGAATCTGCTCGGCTACACCGACCGCGTAGAACAAGTGCGGCAAAGCGGCGACCAGTTGGCCGCCAATGAAGCGTCGGTGCGTTTGGAGTTGCAGGCGGACTTTTTGGCGGGTTGCATGCTGCATCATGCCCAACGCACCAAGAACATCATCGAACCGGGGGATGTGGAGGAAGCGCTTCGCGCCGCGGCCGCGATTGGTGACGACACCCTGCAAAAACGCAGCAAAGGATACGTGGATCAGGAATCGTTCACGCACGGCACCAGTGAGCAACGGTTGCGGTGGTTCACCAAAGGCCTGCAAACGGGCGACCCGAGCCAAGGCGACACGTTCGGTATCAGCGATGATCAGCTATAGATTTCTGCTGGCAAGATTACTGAAATGTCTGCGTTCATGTTTTGTGGAATAGTCTAGTGGCGGGATTCGTATTTGCCGTTTACCTGGTAACCCGAAGCGTGAGCGAGGGAATTGCGTGATTTGTCGCCTCGCTCACGCTTCGGGTTACCAATGG
>JBFJVZ010000065.1:0-23055 GCA_041623895.1 Pirellulaceae bacterium
ACTGCAGCACCGGTCATGTTGTCTACGCTAGCACTGACGGCCGGATTGCTCACGCTTGCACCTGCTATGCTGTTGACAGCACCAATGCTGACGGCATAGCTACCAGAAGCAACCCAGACGAACCCTTCCGGCGCTGGCGGGCGATTAAAATAGTACACACCTGTCGTACTGGTGTCAGCTTCGGCAGCGTTACCGCCGGGCATGGCCGGTGCGATCAATCCCGGTATTGCCTCAACGTCATCGTCAATCCCATTACCGTTGGCGTCGGGGCGATCAATCAATACGACGCCCCCAACAATGACCGATGCATCAATGGCGTCGTCAATTCCGTCGCCATCGGCGTCCTCACCTGAGGCCCCCACCGGGTCATTGACCATGGGAGGAACATTATCGGTTAATGTCACCGAGCCATAGTGACTCCAAAGCTGACCGATCAAGCCGGCACCAGCAGTGACTTGGTTGGGCAACGCAAATCCATCTGTCGACAAAGCAGCAGAACCGGTCGCGCAATCATTTCCGTCACTGCCACCTGCTGCGGCCGCGGAACCAGTTGGATTCCAGTTGTATTGTGTGCTGCCATTGCCATAGTGCTCCGGGGCCATGAAATCGTAGTCGCACGGATCCGCGATGACGTGAGCTGTGGCATAACTAAACGAATTCGACAAATCGGGCAGGAGTGTCTGGCCCTGCAGTTGGTGTACCCCGAACATGAGTGCCAACAATACACAAATTCTGACTCGCATTTCTCACCTAAATAATATTGTTGATTGAACAAATGAAATAGCAGCACACTACTCCGGACGTAAGATAAATCTGTAATGCCGATCGTCAACCGCAAGTTTTCGTTTTAATCCCCAGTAATTATAAGCAATTGCAAAATTACGCAAAAAACCGCGTCACGCACTTATCAGTTTTGTTGGAAACTTCATCTTCCAGCAACCAACAGCTACCGGCCGAAATGGAGTTGATCTCGCCACCGATGATGGTTGCGCACGCGGTCTCTGGCATTCTGGAAGTCACATTCGGCCGACGAAGATATCAACAAGCTGCAAAACCGAGGCAGGTGCGTCGTCGATTAAATAGGCCAGTTTCTTTGTATGAGGAAATTTCATCGGAAACAAAGTCTTCGATCAATTTCACATTGTTCCATAGCACTTCGTCAGGAAGCTTTTGACGTAACCGAAAATAAACATTGGAGAAGTCCGTGATGACCGTGTCTCACACCTGGCACGGTTTCAAATTAGTTGGATACGCCAGTTTCATCAGCCGCCGTGCGTTAGAGAGCGTCCCGCTGAGGAAGAAATTTGTGCCTGGCTTTTCTTTGGAATCACCAGCCTTGTAGGCAGGACTGACCTGACGTAGCTCAGTAACTTGGACAACTCCAATGACCAAGCTCTCAGCTGCGACTGAGCATCCAGCAGATCGATATCAGATCGAATTACCACGGTCACGATTACCTCTTGTAAGTTTGTAGGATTGGAATGAATACGAAGACCTAACGATGAACGCGGATGAATTCATCGAGCGCCCGAGGGCGAAGAGACCTACAACGAAGCGTGGCGCTTTTTCCAACGTTCGCCTTTGCTGGGCTCACTTATTGGACAGATCAACGGCTACGATTTCTTTGTCGTTGCGGATGTAGGCCGTCTTGCCGGCGTAGGCCGGGTGACTCCAAACGACCGGCCGGCCGAAGGCTTCGTTGGTTGGCTCGATGACTTGAAAGCGACCGAGCCCCTGGTATCCCGATCGTGTCAGCCTGGCCATCAACAACTCGCCGGTCTCACTCATCAGCAGATAGCGATCCGTGTCGCCAATTCGCGTGATGAAGGCGGTGCCATGTTTGATGAATCGTTTTTCGCCAGGCTTGGTGGCCTCGAAGGTTTCCCACAATCGCGAACCGTCTTTGCTGTCGACCGCGATCAGCGATCCTTCGTTGCAGTCGGTGCCGTAGATCACTCCATCGGCAAACGCCGGTGTGCTGTTACCACTGTGCAACGCACTTTTTGGTTCGCCTCGCCAGCGTTCTTTCACAGCCGGCCCGTCGCCGGCAAGTTCCAGCAAAACCGCTTCATTGTGGATGGCGCTGGCGAACATCAAATTGCCGTCCAACATGGGCCGAGCGATCGACATCTCGTACGACGGATTGATCGGCACTTCCCAGTACTGTGATCCGTCCTGAGGATTCAAACTCACGATCGCCGCGGGATGAAACACGATCAGTTGTCGGGTGCCGCCGGCCAGGATGATCGTCGGCGGGCAATAACCGGCTTTGGCATCGAGCGCTTTCCAGCGTACTTGGCCCGACTTTTTGTCAAACGCCACAATCCCCTGTCCGCTGCCACCGACCATGCAGTACAGCAAGTCGCCGTCGACCAGCGGATGCGCCGTGAAACCCCAAATCGGCACCTCGGCAGCGAAGTCTTGTTTCAGCTGCCGGCTCCAGACGACTTTGCCATCGGCCGCTTGCAAGCATTTCAAATCACCTTCGCTTCCCAGGGTGTAGACATGATCTCCGTCGATGGTGGGCGTGCAGCGGGGGCCAGCCGGATACGAGATGCTGTAGGGGCAATCGTAGGCATGTTGCCACAGTTGCTGGCCGGAGCCGGCATCCAGAGCGGTCAAACGCTCCTGGCCCTGCAAATTGGCTCGCTGGCCGGGATTATTGAATGCTTTGCCGGATTCAGTTTGATAGTCAAAAACGAAAACTCGCCCGTCGGCCACCGCTGGCCCGGCATATCCGGTGGAGACCGGTTTTCGCCATTTGATGTCCAACCCGGCGGCGGGTATCTCGGCAATGATTCCTGTTTCGCGGTACACTCCGTCTCGTTGGGAGCCCATCCAGCCGCGCCAGTCGTCACCGTGAAGCGTTGCCGGCAGACTCAGCAGCAAAGCAATCGTGGCGGTGAATCCGAGCTGACAGCCAGTGGTTCGATCTTTCATGAGTCGTATCCCGTCGTGTAGAGCAAGTTCCAGCAAAGTTTAGTTTGGTCGGGTCCGTAGTATAAGCCTTTTGCAACATGACTCAGATTGCCAGTCAGGATTCTTCCCCGCAAGCTCGCCCGCGGAGCCTGGTTTTGATGCGTCATGCCAAAAGCGACTGGGGGGACGAATCTCTGGCGGATCATGATCGACCGCTCAATAAACGAGGCCGCCGCGATGCACCACGAATGGCCGGCTGGCTGCAAAGTGTCGGACGCGTTCCAACACTGGTGCTTTGTTCAACCTCCAAACGAACGCGCGAAACATTGGACTTGATGCTGGAAGTTTGGGGCGCCGCGCCCGACGTGATCCACTGCGAAAACTTGTACCTGGCGACCGCCGATGAAATCTTTGCCGAGATTCGCACGTTCGGTACTACGGAAGCATCCATCATGACCCTTGCCCATAATCCGGGGACCGCTTATGCCGCATCGATGTTGGCGGATCAGTCGATCGAGATGCCGACGGCTGCGGTTGCGATTTTTGACATCTCGGTCGACAGCTGGTCGTCACTGCATGATGACGCCCAGCGGCAGATGGCCTTCTTGATGCGTCCTAAGGCGCTGCCGGAATCATGAGCCCGATTGTTTGGCTGTTGATTTGGCTGGCCGTGTTCGTTGGCCACTGCGGTTTGCACATCGCGATCTACAATCGCATCAACGGATTCGGTTGGCGGCGCATTGTGATCAAATCGATCGTTAAATTCTTTTTATTGACGACGATCTTGATCCCCGTGGCGATCTTGGTCTTCTACTTTCCTGTCCTGAAAGAGATGCTCTCAGGCAGTCACAACGTCACGATTCCCACACCGCTGCTGGCTTACGGCATGTTGTGTCTGGCCGTCTGGATTGTCTTTGGCATTCCGTGGTTGATTTGGCGACCGATCTTTGGGATCGAGTGGATCCGGGCGCCCCGAGAAATCGAAGTCGTTAACGTGCAACAGGCCGTCGGTCGTCCACTGGCGCTAACACTGAAGGCCAAATTTGAATCGCGGCTGCCGCTGAATCAGTTGTTAGAACTATCGCTGGAAAAAATCGAGTTGCCGGTCACCGGACTGCCGCCGGAATTGGACGGCTATCGCATCGCTCATCTGTCCGATGTTCATTTGACTGGCGAGATTCACTCGGATTACGCGAAGTATGTTGTGCAGCGGGCTTCAGCCTGGCGGCCCGATTTGATTGCGCTCACGGGCGACATCATCGACAAGAAACCTTGTATCGACTGGCTGGTCGAAATCTTTTCGCCGGCAGCGGCGCGCGATGGTTGTTACTTTGTGCTGGGAAATCACGACATGAGAATCAAAGAGTCGTGGTTGACTCGTGAAGCGATGAGCCGCGCGGGTTGGACCGATTTGGGTAGCCGCTACATCAAGCATCATTTATCGGGTGTCCCTTCCCTGATCATTGGCAACGAGCATCCCTGGTACGCGCGGCCCGACGTTGATCATGCTCACGACCGGTTTCGATTGCTGATCAGTCACAGTCCCGATCAAATCAGCTGGGCTCGAGAAAACGAAGTCCACTTGATGCTTGCCGGTCACACCCACGGCGGCCAAGGTCGGTTGCCGCTGGCCGGCCCGATTTTGAGTCCCAGCTTTCACGGCAGCCGCTTCGCCTCGGGCGATTTCTACAAGCCACCCACCACGATGCACGTTACTCGAGGTATCGGCGGAGTGCACCTGGTCAGAATCAACTGCCGCCCCGAGTTGTCCCTGCTGACGTTGCGGGCGAGCTGAAAGGTCGAAACCTGCCGTCAGCTGACAGGCACGCCAAACGCTTCCCTCGGCAGCTGCCAAACTGATTTGGGCGAATTCTGGTTTTTTGTTCAACGAAAACGAAGCCGCGCGCATAGTACAAGCATCAACGGGCCAATCAGCCTTTCAGCGGGGATGTTCGTATGTTGGACGGCCAAACCACTGACGCAGTCTTGATGCGCGAGGTGGCCAGCGGCCGGCGTGAATCCTTGGAAGTCCTGATCCGGCGTCACGGCTGCGACGTGTTGACCTTCATCGCACGAACGATCAACCAGTCACACCGCCGCGATGATGTTTTCCAAGACGTCTTCCTTGCCGTCTGGAAGAACCGTTTTCAATACCAATATCCGCGGCCCTTCAAACCGTGGTTACTGAAGATTACCGCGAACAAGTGCCGTGAACATTTGCGTTCCGGTAAGCAACGTGCCTGGTCACTTACGGACGATCCGCTTTCCGCCGCAGACCAGCCAGACGCGTCGTTGATTTCCAGAGAAACGAGTGACGTGATTGCCAGTTCCGTTGCCAGGCTGCCGCAGAACCAGCGAACAGTCGTGGTGATGCGAATCTGGAATGGCCTGTCCTATGCCGAAATTGCCCAGGCAACCGGCAGCAGCGAAGGAACCGTCCGTTCCAGGATGCATCACGCCCTGAATCGCTTGCGTCAAAAACTTCAAACCCGCTTGCAGTAGACGAGACGAATCGATGTCCCAACAAGAATACGACATCAACGAGCGAGCTGACATGTACCTGCACGGTTTGCTGTCGGCCGCACAGGCCAAAGAGTTTCGCGAACGATGCGAAGCGTTGTGGGAACACCGTGTCGCGCTCGAGGAAGCAGTCGCCCGCCGGCAAGCGTTGCAAAACCTGCCACGCGTCGAGTTGCCGGAAACGTTGGTACGGTCGACGATGGCCCGAATCGAACAACATGATCAGCATCCGATCAGTAAAGCGTTTTGGTCCGTAGCGGCCGTAGCCGCCGTGCTGTTGGCCTGCTTTCATGTTTACTCCGCCACCTACCAGCCTTCGCCGTATGATTTGTTGATCTTTGGACAAAACGAATGGATCGCGGACTCAGAAGCTTCGATTCGAGTTCGCCTGGTCAATCGGCAAACCAATCAAGCATTAGCCGGTGTGCCAGTCACGATTGCCTTATCGAACGACGCAGCGGAGCAGTCGGGTGAAGTCACGCTGGCCTCCTTTCAAACCGACCACAACGGAACGGGCGTGCCCAGCCTTCGTATTCCCGCATGGGATGGTCCCTGCACGCTGACATGCACCGCCACAACTCCGGCGGGGACGGAGGTGGTTGCCCGCCCGGTCAAACTGAAGAGGTCCTGGCAAGTGATGTTGACCAGTGACAAGCCACGCTATCAACCCGGGCAAACAATACGGCTTCGCTGTCTGGCCATTCGTCATCCCGACCGCCGTGTCGTTGCCGGCCAGCCCGTGGTGTTCACGGTTATCGATCCAAAAGGAAACGTGATCTTCAAGTCACGGGAAGTATCCAGCCGATTCGGGATCGCGTCGACCGACTGTGGTTTGGCCGATGAGATCATTCAGGGCAGTTATCAGGTACGTTGCGCCGTTGGGGACAGCGAAAGCGAGCTTCAACTCGAGGTACGGAATTATGTGCTGCCGAAAATCAAACTTTCTGTCCAGCTGAACAAATCGTTCTACCAGCCAGGAGATTTGCTGCGCGGAACGATTGAGGTGGATTACACGTTTGGCAAACCAGTCGCCGGCGGCAACGTCCAGATTCGGGCGACGGTGGTTGAGTTGAACGATCAAGCGGACAGGGCGAAGCTCCCGCTGAGCCGTAATACCGCGGAACTAATGGAGGCGAAAACAGACACCCAAGGTCAAGCAGAGTTCGAGTTTCGCGTGCCCGAAATCGCGGACCGCGACTGGCAAGACCGCCAAACGATGACATTAAGTTTTGATATCACCGCGCAAGACTCGGCAGGACAGCGGAATGAATGGACGGAGCGAACCATCATCACACGCAGCCCGATTCATATCGACTTGATCCCTGAGCAGAAAACGCTCGCTACCGGTATTGCCAATAAGATTTACGTCTACACGACCTACGCCGACGGTCGCCCAGCAAAGACGCGCGTGGCCATCTCGGGCCTTGACCAAGAGTTGTCAACCAGCGATCTGGGGATCGCATCCTTTAGCCTCTCGCCCAGCGATCAAACAGCGATTGAAAAAACGATTCGCGCCGTCGACGAATCCGGATTGATCGGCCGTGCGGAGGTGACGCTTCGTTGTGATCGCCCAGCGAACAGCTTCCTGGTCCGCACCGGCAAAGCGGTGTATGACGGCGGCGACACGATTGACTTTACGATCATTGGCAATGGTCAGGAACCGGTCTACATCGACCTGCTCAAGGATGGCCAGACGATGTTGACACGGACCGTGATCACGTCGAACGGGAAAGGCCGCTGCTCGCTGGATCTGCCGCCGGAGTTATTTGGAACTTTGGAAGTCGTTGCCTATCGATTTGACGGCCCGGCGATTCCGATCCGAAAGTCAATGCTGATTTACGTTCGTCAAGCAAACAATCTCCAGATCGAGATCGCGGCGGATCAGCCAACTTATCGGCCCGGCGACCGCGCGAAGTTGAGTTTCCGACTAACCGATGAAACCGGAAACCGCGCGCCTGGTGCGCTCGGTCTGGCGGCCGTTGATGAATCCGTGTTCGCGATCGGATCGAGTCCAAGCTTTGCCCAAACGCAATATTCGCGTTCCGAACAGCAACGGCTGCAATCGATTCTCGCCCGTTATCCCTGGTCACCGAAGCTTGATGCACAAGGACCCGAGCAAACCGAATTGGAACGAGCCTTGTTCGCAATCGCGGCGCCCACAACCTTCGATCGAGACACTTTCTTGAGGTCACTGGTTGATACTTACCTGGACGGTAATGCCGAAATCCTGGATGTCCTAAAACGACCCGATTGGCAGCAACTGATCGACTTGTCTTGGCTGCCTCCGGAAGTGGCTTCGATTCTGCAAGCCGATGACTCCTGCCACTCACTGCAGGGCACAACGTATCCGGAAAAGAAACGGCAAGCCGAACGAATTCGTCGCGACTGGACCAGGAATGCCAAGACATCTTGGGGAATGCTGTTGTTGGTCACCTTCATCGGGCTGATGATCGACGTGGTCTCACGCGAGCAGCGAAAAGGCACCAATTCAGGATGCGGCATCACCGTCGTCGAATTATTGGTCGTGATCATGATCGTCGGCATTCTGGTGGGGCTTTGCTTGCCAGCCGTGCAAGCAGCCCGTGAATCGTCGCGACGAATGTCGGCCGCAAATGAATTGCGAAACATCGCCTATGCGCTGGAGGCAGCCAGGCTTAGCGAAGGATTGCCCAATCCGAATTCCGTCGCAAGCGGACCGGATTCGCCCACCACACCGCGATTGCGTCACTATTTTCCAGAGACGCTGCTTTGGCGACCTGAGTTGATCACGGATGACTCAGGAGCCGCAACATTGGAGATTGATCTCGCTGATTCGATCACCGACTGGAGACTATCGGCAAGTGCGGTGACCGCATCCGGTGCAACGGGAGGCGCACAGTCTGCGATTCGTGTCTTTCAGCCTTTCTTCGTCGACTTTGATTTGCCTGTGACGATGACCCGGGGCGACGAGATCACGGTACCCGTCACGGTCTTCAACTACCTGAGCGATTCACAAACGGTACGACTGCGACTTGAGAATGCCGACTGGTTCGAGTTGCTGGATGAATCAGAAAAGCAAGTCAACATTGAGGCCGACGATGTGATCCGCGTGGGCTTTCGAATTCGCGTCAAACAAATCGGCAAACATGAGCTTCAAATCAGGGCGGATGCCGACAAGGCCGCAGATGCCGTTCGCCGAGAAATCAGGGTAGTCTCCGACGGCCGCCGCGAAGAACACGTTCGCAGCGGCGTGATTGACGAAGGAATCGTTTTTGATGTGAATACTCCTGAACGGGCAATCGATGGCAGTGCTCGGGCAATCCTGCAGATCTATCCGTCGACCTTTAGCCAGGTCGTCGATGGGATCGATGCGATCTTTCACAGTCCGTCGGGGTGCTTCGAACAAACATCCTCCACCACCTATCCAAATGTTCTTGCCTTGGAGTATCTGCGGCGGACCGGAAAGACCAATCCCAGCATTGAGGCCAAGGCAACTCACTTCATTCATATGGGTTACCAACGACTGCTGAGCTTCGAAATCGCGGGCGGCGGATTTGATTGGTTTGGCAATCCGCCGGCAAAACAAACGTTGACCGCCTATGGATTGATGGAATTCAACGACATGGCTCGTGTTCATAATGTCGATCCGCAAGTTTTGAAACGGACGCGAGCATGGCTGATGAATCAGCGCAATGCCGACGGTTCCTGGACACCGGACCGGCGGCGGATGCATGATGATCCAACACGTTCGCTGAAGCTGGCGACACTCGCCACCACGGCTTACATTGCGTCCGCAGTTTTTTCGGAGCATGCCGGTGACGCCATGGCAACGCGCCGGTACTTGCTTTCCCATCGTGCCGAGTCGATCGATTCGCCTTACTTGCTCGCTTTGGTCAGTAACGCGTTACTGAGTATCGATCCGTCCGGCGATTCTGCTGCCAGTTACCTGAGAGCTTTGCGATCGGCAGTGATCCGGTCGGCAGATGGAAAACTCGCTTGGTGGCAACAGCAAAAATTCAATCAAACGATTTTCTACGGCGCGGGTCGTAGCCAAGACATCGAAACGACGGCCCTTGCGGCGATCGCGCTGATCCGATCCGGACGCGACGGCGCCATCGCGCGCGACGCACTTGCTTGGTTGATCGAACAAAAAGATGCTCGCGGCATCTGGCATTCGACACAAGCCACCGTGCTCGCACTGAAAGCACTGTTATTGGGCTCAGGGCAATCGCTCGACGACAACAAAAATCGTGAGATCGAGATCACCGTCGATGGCGATGTGGTCAACAAGGTGCTGATCGCCGCCGAACAATCCGATGTGGTGACGCGCGTCGATCTGACACGATACCTGTCCAAAGGAAAGCACCGGCTTGCTGTGAATGACTTGGCCTCCATCGGTGCCGGCTATCACTTTGCCAACACATATCACGTGCCTGAGAGCAACGAATCCGACAATCTTCAAACTCCTTTCTTGGTGACACTCCAATACGATCGCCAGAACATTCATCCCGGTGAATCCGTAACGGCAACCATCACAATCGATAATCAACTTGACCGCTCGTTGCCGATGGTGACCGCGCGGCTGCCGGTTCCGCCCGGATTCGCATACCAAAGTGATTCGCTGGAAACGCGCCGGCAATCGAAAATCGCCAAGGCGGAAGTCAAAGCGGATCACGTCGTCGTCTACCTGCGCGAACTAGGACCGCGACGCGTTTTTCAGGCCGAATATCAATTGCAAGCCACGACGCCGGCCAAAGTAGCGGCCGCACCCGCGCTGGCTTACTGCTACTACGAACCGGAAAAACGAGCGACCAGCAGCGCTGCAACGTTAACGGTTGACAACCCGCCGGTGGAATAACGGCATTCCTCGAGAATCATGTAGGGATAATATCGTAGCGGAATTCGAGAGAAGTCCGATCCACAGCCGTTTCCGACTTCCCTCACATCAATTCTGAAGATGCTACAGTGGCAAGAGTTCGCTGCTGCTGTCGTCTTCGCTGCCGGCGCGTTCGGCAATCACAACATCGATCGCTTCGTGCGCGGTTAATCCCGGTGAGTCGAACGATGCCAGCTTTTCACCTTCGCCTTGAATTCCCGGGTCCGAGAAGGATGAAGCGATGATCTGATCGATCGAGTTGTCAATGTCGTCACCAGTCGCCAGCAGCACCTCTTCGATCATGTCGTTGATGATCAACAAAGCGTCTCGCGCCGACAGCATGCCATCGCCGGTGGTGTCGAAGTAGAACAATTGAACCGCATCGGCGTTACCGATTTGACGCTCGATCTCTTCGCTGTCACCACCGCCATAGCGTTGCAGCCAGTTGATCACATTCAGCGCGTCGAGGGCAGATCGTTTGCCATCTCGGTTGACATCCAACGTCAGTTCGTGATTCTGCCAGTCGATATCGGGATCCACCGTCGCGAAGGCATCGATCAGTGTTCCCGCCGCGTCGCGGGCGGTGTAGCGAATACGATGATTGACCAGCGACCGGGAAGTTGGTGTGAAGCGAATTCGCTTTCCATCGACTACATCGACTTGGCCTTCGCCGTCCAACAGCGTCGCTCCCAAGATCTGTACGTCTTCGCCGACGCCGTCGTTATCGGTGACATCGATCGTGACCGGGCTGCCGACCTCGGTGTCGACAAAGTCATCGGTGCCGTTGCGCTCAAACACCAGCGATGCGACGACTCCATCGGGTTGCAGCAAATGCGTGACTTTCAGTTCTTGATTTGACAGCGAGTAAAGATGCTCGCCGATTCGCACCGTGCGGTCGGCGCGGGAATCGAATTCGATCGAGTCCAATTCTTCGATCCCCGTATCGGTATCGATTCGCAGCGTGCGGACGGCTGACTGCTCGGGCGAGTCGAAAATGGGATCGCTATCTTCGATATTCCAGGGATGGATCTTGCTGTAAATCGGTAACGCCAAGATTCCCGATTCCGGGAAATAACTGATCGCGTGATGGTCACGCAAATCCCAGGGGCTGTCTTCGGCAAACGGTGAAAACGTGCTCCGGCCGCCAGCGAATTCGTACCGATCTTGCACGACCGGTTCGGAAGGATCACTAACGTTAAACAGCGAGACGATCAGCCCGTCGTACAAACCGTTTTCTTCATCCGCGTCACGCCCGACTCCGAACAAGTGGTCTTCGCTGATGATGTGCAAGTACTGAGAATAGCCGGGCGTTTTGAGCTGTCCCAGAATCTGCGGCGCGGTCGGCTCGCTCAGATCGATCACAAACAGCGGGTCGACCCGACGGAAGGTGACCACGTAGCCGCGATCCCCCGCGAAGCGGACGGCGTAAACCTGTTCACCGGGTGCCAAATTCGTGGCGCCGCCGAGCAACTCAAACGCCTCATCGGATTGCTGCAACACGTAAACGTTCGTGCCGTCATCATCGTCCGAAACCGACCACCACGAATTCTCGGTGGCGATCCGCAGCAAGCCATCATGTTCATCCAGGGAGAAACTGTTGTTCAACACACCTGGCACTGCGCCGGATGCCGACAAATCCACCGTGCCGTCATCGGTAATCGCGAAGCGCTCGATCGCAGTGGAAATCAAGGGACGTTCGGGAACGTCAATCAAAATCGGCAACTCATCCTCAAAGGAGTGCGATGACCGATGATCGGTTCTCGTCACGTAAATCGACGTCGGCGTCACCAGCACATGCTGGCCGGATTGGCTGATGTCCCAGTCACTGGCGCCGCCGATCTCGCTGGAGGTGTCAAAGGTAATGATGTTCAAGCGGCCTTGATAATCGGGGATGCCGACATCAAGCGGATCGACCAGCATCGAGGGAACATCCGTGTCGGGGTTGCCGGCCGCGTCAAAAACTTGCTGGCTGGGAAAAACGAACTCGACCAACGAATCACGGACCCGCTGCAGGTACTGGTCGCCCGTTTCAAAGAAACAGAACTCATCCGTATCGTCACACTTGGTTTCCAAATCTGGAAACTGCACACCAAATTGATCGGTGAACACATACAACGACTCGCCGGCTCGCCGCGCCTGTTTGAATTGGCCATCGACGACAGTTGTCCAAACGGTCTGGATGGCTTGTGGATCGGATACATCCAGTGTCGTGACGACCGTTTGCCGTTCCCGCTGCGAAAGCACGGTTAAGCGGTCGCCTTCCAGATCAAGTGAAAGAACGCGATCCTGGAATAACTGCCGGGACACAATCCTCGGCGCGTCGGGCTGCCGTACATCAACGACGGTCAACAGATTCTCACCATCCGGTTCCGGGATCGGTGCAAATCCGCGCGGCAAGCCGAACCAGGGAAAAAAGTCCCATTCGCGCCAGTTGTCATGATCTGGCGAGGACAGCACATACAAGAATTCGCCGTCGGTCTTGACGCGATCCGATTCGTCAACTTCGGCAATTTGATTGTTGGTGCCCGACACATTCTCCGCTGCATTGTCGAACTCTGCTATCGCGACAGTCGGGTCTGCACCGGGAGCAAGATCCAAGAAATCGAAGTGGATTCGCCGCTCGTGCTGATCAAATTCGGCAACGCCAAAACTGTACTGATGACGCTGGACGGCTTGTTGGACAAGTTGCTGTTGCAATTGTTCCGGCCACAGGGCATCGCGTTGCTGCCCGTCAACGCGAACTTGCGCTGTACCTTCGAGCGTGTAGCCGTCCTGATCGATTGCGGTGTAGACAATGGTTTCGATTCCCTCAAAACCTGCCGCCGGGGTATAGATCAAATGGGTTTGATCGTCATCGATCGCGATTTCACCGCCGCTGTCGCTGCGAAACTCTTGCAGCGTCAGAATCGGTTCTTGACCGATATAGCGGGCGTTGCGAATGTCGTTACTGAGCACGTCCAGGATCTTGAGCTGACCGCCAACGTCGACGGCAAACCAATCGTCCACGGCCAGCAACGGTTCGACCACGTTGACCGCGATCGTCTTGGTCAACTCGTCGGCTTCTACCCCGGCTGCAGTCTGCCCATCGGCATTCACATCGTCCTGGGCAAGCGTGAGGGTGACGAGATCGATGCCCACAAAGCCGGGATCGGGTTGGTAGAGAATGGATTGGCCCCGAGGCGCGACTTTCACCAACCCGTGTTGCGACTGAGCCGCTTCGATCAGGGAAGATTCGCCTCCCCATCCATCGGGCGACGCCACATCAACAGCCGGGCGAATCCCGTCGCTGAATGGAAAAAACACATTCAGCTCAATCGGCTCTGCTTCGTCGCGGCGGACTGTGAACTGGTCCCCGGCGGGCCAATACCAAAGATCGGGAGCGATCAACGTCAGCAAATGCCTTCGTTCCAGGTTCTCAAGCCTCGGTCGACGGAATCGTGACAACATGTTGCCCTGATAAGTTGAAGTTCTCACGTTTCCGCTAGCGCTCTGTCAACTTTTGACTTTAGGGTAGCCGGGTTCGCCAGAATTCGGTTCGTTCCAAGATACCCCGAAGTCTGGCGACATCGGCTACGACCACCACGCTAAGATTGAATCTGGACAAAGCACTAGTGTGGACTCTGCATCGGGCAGACGCCACGGTAATTGGCCAAAAACGTCAGCCGATTAGGCTCAGACGCTCCATTGCCGACAAAAGTTCCCGATCCCGTAGGTGCGGCATCCTGCCGTACCTGATTTCGGCACGGCTGGAAGGTGAGCCTGCGTGGACAACCTGCACGGCTGGAAGCCGAGCCTACGTGGAAAACCTGCACAGCTGGAAGCCGAGCCTGCGAAGCGACGTGCAAATTTCTTGATTTGCGGACATAATACGGGTTCCGCCGCTCCGTCACTCCAGTCACCTCTTCCGAGTCACCATGTACATTCGTCTCGCTCGTCGTTTCCTGACCGAGACCAACAAACGCTTGTTGGCCAAGGCGATTTGGACGTTGGGCGTGAAAGGACTGTGGAGCGTTCACAAACACAAGCGGCGGCTGAAGCGCGGTGAATTCTTTCCCCCGTTTTTGTATCTGTCGGTCATCAACAGCTGTAACCTGCGGTGCCAAGGTTGCTGGGTCGACGTGGGGGCCAAACAGCATCGCATCGAAGTGGAGGCGGCCAACAAAACCATCGCCCAGGCAAAAGCGATGGGCAACAGTTTCTTTGGCATTTTGGGTGGCGAGCCCTTCATGCATAAAGATTTGTTGAAAATCTTTGACCAAAACCGCGGCGTCTATTTCCAAGTCTTTACCAACGGTCACTTCATCACCGACGAAGTCGCCTCGGAACTGAAACGATTTGGCAACGTCACGCCGCTGATCAGCGTGGAAGGTTCGGAAATCATCAGTGACCAGCGTCGCGGCCGCGATGGTGTGCTGAGTCAAACGATGAAAGGCCTGGAAACGGCCTTGCGGCACAACCTGTTGGTCGGTGTTTGCACCAGCGTCTGTAAAAGTAACATCGACGACTTGGTCCAGGACGCCTGGGTGGATCGCTTGATCGAAATGGGGGTGATGTATTGCTGGTATCACATCTATCGCCCGGTCGGTCCCGAAGCGAATCCTCAATTGGCGCTTTCCAGTGACCAGCAACGCCGCGTCCGTCAATTCGTGGTCGACACCCGAGCCACCAAACCGATCATCGTCATCGACGCCTATCACGACGACGCCGGCAACGCGCTTTGTCCCGCAGCGACCGGCTTTACTCATCACGTTGGGCCGTGGGGAGATATCGAACCGTGTCCCGTGATTCAGTTGGCGACTGAATCGATTCACGACCAGCGGCCGCTAGCGGAAACTTTCAACGAGTCACAGTTCTTGCGGGATTTTCGTGAATTGACAGCACAGCACACGCGTGGCTGCGTGATCATGGAGCGGCCCGACTTGCTGATCCAGCTGGCCGAAAAGCACGCAGCGCGCGATACCACCGCGCGAGGCTCGGTGATCGAAGAATTACAACAAGTCACGCCGCGGCGCAGCCAGTACCAACCTGGCGATGAGATCCCGGAAAGAAGCTTTGTCTATCGTTGGGCAAAGAAATATGCTTTCAATGATTTCGGGGCCTACACACGTCACTTTGACGCTAGCAACTACCGCGATCCCGACGCCGCGGATGGCACGCCCGCAGACGAGCATGCGCTGCCAGTTTTGCAATAGTTGCCGCATCCTGCCGTACCCAATTGCCGGTGAAACTTTTCGCACGGTTGGCAGCCGCACCGGCGAGAATTCCGGCGGCAGTCTCCGTTCTTCAGTGACCATCTTTCCTCTTTACACCTGTCCACTACTTTTTCTATAGCCCGGTTGAATCCGCCACGGCATTGGCGGAACGAACAATCCATCCACAGAAGGAACGCTAACGGTGGCAGGCGAACAAGAAGCAACAGCAACAGCAGTCGATACAGCACAGCAATCCGGTGCCCAAATCGACACCGCGGTGACTCAGTTGATCTCCGAAGGTGATGTATCGGGCCTGACGGAATTCTTAGCGTCCAATGTGGTACCGACGATTATTCCAGCGGCGATCGGATTGGGCGTTGTCTTTATTGGTTATCTGGCGGCCAAGTATCTTTCCCGCGTGATCAGCAAACCGATTTGCCGCCGCGTTGACGAGACGTTGGGCAGATTCATCGGTAAGGCCATCTTCTATGCCATCATGCTGGCGGTCGTCGCCGCCGTGGCAACGCAATTCGGCATGAAGCTGGGCGGAATTGCTGCCCTCTTGGCTGGTGCCAGTTTTGCGGTCGGTTTGGCTTTTCAGGGCACGCTCAGCAATTTTGCCGCCGGCGTTTTGATGATGGTCTTTCGGCCCTTCAAAGTCGGCGACGTGATCAACGCAGGCGGCGTGACGGGCAAGGTCAACGAAATCGACTTGTTCACGACCACGCTGGACACGCCCGACAATCGCCGCATCATCGTTCCCAACAGTGCTATTTCCGGCGGTACGATCGAAAACGTCAGCTATCACCCTCATCGCCGCATCGAAGTGGTTGTCGGCGTTGACTACAACGCCGACATCGAAGCGACCCGTGGTGCCTTGCAACGCGCCGCCGATGTATTTAGCGGACAGATGATTAGCGGCGAGAATCGCGGGGCCGCCATCGTCCTTGGCAACTTGGGCGACAGCGCCGTGGAGTGGAAAGTTCGGATGTGGGTCGCTTCGGCCGATTACTGGTCGATGCTGGAATCGTTGACCGCTGAAGTCAAACGCCAATTGGATGCCGTTGGCATTGGCATTCCATTCCCTCAGTTGGACGTGCACCTGAACCGCATCGATGGGGCCGAAGAGCCAGCTCAGTCACGTCCCCGAATCCGCCCCGCTGCCCGGCCCGCGCGGCGGGATACGATTCGTCGCGATCCCGGCGTTGGCCCAGGTGTACAAAGTATGCCCTATGCCTCTTAGCTGTTGCCAGCTCACGAGTTAGGGCGTTTTCCATTGTTGATGTAGTGTCGGGAAATGGGTCAGGCACCCATCGCCGGAACGGCCCGCAGGGTGTGACGCACGATTGGGTGCCTGACCCCTTTTCCCGGCGCGGGCTTGAAAATCCGTGCGAAAGTATCACAGCTCGCTGGATCCGATTATCATGTCGACGATCATTTGTCGCTGACATCATTATTGTGCTGCGAATTTCAAATGTCAGCGTAAGCGGGGGTTTTGAAGTATGTGGCATACCAGTCGCGGAGATCGCACGCTGTGCGGCTGCGAAGCGAATCTTGTTGCTCAAGCCGTCGATACGATGATCGATGCGTTGTTGATGCATGTCGACGACGATTTGGATTCCGACGGATCTCGCGTTTGCCAATCGGGGATTGCTGTTTTTGACGCTTTATCGCCGTCGCAGCGAATCGGCCTGTTGTATGACGTCACCCGTCACCTGTTGACCGAGACGGAATCGACGTTGACCTTAAGCGCCACCACGGAAGCAGCCGTGGCGGCGATCTTTATCGAAATCCGCGATCAAGTTGCGATCGAGATCGACTTGTTTCCCGACGGCTTGGCCGACCAGGCGACGTGGGAGGAAGGTGAGTTGAGTTGGCGGCAACTTGTGCTGGCGGCCAGCCATGACGTGCTGGGCGGTGCTGAAGCCGAAGCGGATTGGGATCCGGAATTCGAGTTGCCCGATGCCCATTGCCCAGACATTGCCTTGTGGGAAGATTTGGTTGATTGGCTGGCGGAGGCTGTCTTGTGGGATCGTGATTTCGAGATGGCCGATACGTTTCTGGATGTCGATCCTGGGATCTCGCGGCAGCGTCGACGCTTGCTGGGGATCGAGGACGATTATTTCACGCAGGTCGCTCCCGATCCGCGTCCCCGGGAAGCAATGCGGTTGGCTGCGATGACACGCGACATCGTGCGGCAAAAACCACGTTAGCTGGAACCCGATCAGGCCGCTTTGTGAAGGTGGTCCGATTTGAGCCGGGATTCGTCTTGCCACGCGCGCCGGTCTGTAGCGACACTGGTCTTCGTTCAGCGTCGGCTGCGGACCGACGCAAAAGCTCAGCAAACAAGGAAGTGGCAGATGGCATTCGAAACGCTCGCGGACCTATCGGATCTTTGTTTCGGTCAGCTGTACGCGGTCTACTTGGCGATCGCGCGTAGTGACCATGACTGGCGGCTTCGTGCCAGGTACGGCCAGGCGGCACCTCCCAACGGACACGCAGAGTTTCGTCCTCTTTCGGAGGAACAATTTTTCGACCGTCTGCACAGAGCACAAATGATCGCGGGCGGCGAGGCGATGCTCCGCGGCCGTTTGGCGCGGCAAGCAGCCTCTTATCGGGTCGACGTCACGGCGGAACTGGCGGAACTGCAGCGGGCAGCCTGAATCTCCACGTATGTTAGTTTCTTGACTGAGTCCTGTGATGAAACCGCTGCAGCAAATCGTGCGCGCCGGCCACTGTCATGCGACGCATCAATTGTTTGCCATCGATGCGCTACCCCTGGTGCAAACCGACTCGGGAAAGCGATTGGTAAGTTGGTTTCTGCGCTACCATCACCGATATCTTCGCGGTGCCATTGATCCCGATATTCGGGTCCGCGATTTTCAAAACCATGTGATCCACGTGCAGGACGGGTTTTGGGGTGGTGCGCCTCGTGTCGCCCACAGCTGGTACGATCGACTGCAGCGATATCTGCGGCAAAAACGATACTCCGACGCCGCTCATGCCGCAGGTGTGCTGTCACACTACTTCACCGATCCGATGCAGCCACTGAACACGGCTTATTCCACCGCCGAAGAAGTCATCCACCGACCGCTCAGCTGCAGCATTCAACGAGATTACCAGGCGATTTTTAATCACTGGCGCGACGATGATTTGCGAGTCGTGTTCCAACTCGCTGATGGACCGGGATGGCTGGGAGCCGCGATGATGCACGGGGCGAAATACGCACACAAGTATTTCGACACCGTCATTGAGTTGTATCGTTTGCGCGCCGCCGTTGAGCATCCATCGACAGGAATCGATTCGCGGCTGCGAGTCATTTTCGCGGAGCTATTCGGGTTGGCGATTACAGGTTGGGCTCGTGTGATTGAGCGGGCCGCCGACGACGCCGAAGCCGTCATCCGCCGAGAATTGCCCACCGCATCCAGTTTTTGGCCGCTGCTGTCCGCCACGGCCGCTGCGCCGGTAGCCTTCTGGAGACACCGCATTCGGTCTCGCATCGAAGACCAGAAGATCCAGGATTTGGTTTCGGAATTCCGCCGCAAGGGAAAACTGCAGAAAGAGCTTCCAGCCGAAGTCGATATTAAGAAACGGGTGATCAAAGTCCATCGTGATGAACGTCGATATCGACTCGGTCGCATCCGTCAACGCCGACAGATAACTCTCCAACAAGCGGAATCACCCGTGCTGCCTTTTCAGCATTTGTTATCGCCACCAAGGCAACCGATCGAATTGCTGGCGATCGACGCAGAAGATCTGAAACGATTGCGGGCCGTCGGCGTGAATAGCTTGGATGAATTGCTGATTGCTGAGCCGGCTGAAATCGCCAAGCAGCTTCAGGCCTATTGGATCACGGGGGAAACGATTCAGCTCTGGCAGAATCAAGCGAAGTTCATGCGGCAAGCCAGTGGCTTGGCGAGTTTCACCGTGCAATTGCTTCTTGGCGCCGGCTTCGCTGACCCGCGGCAAGTCATCCGCGCGGGGGTTGATAAGGTGCACCAACAAGTCGTCGCGTTCGCCGCCTCCACGCCGGGTCGCAGGTCGCTAAGAGGCCAACCGCCGCCGACACGCGAGCAAGTATCACGCTGGTTCGGGCAAATCATGTCGGCCGACGTTCGCAAAGCGGCTTAGCTGGACAGCCACCCTTATCAGCCGCAGCGCGTGGGCTGAGGCCCAGCGGCTAATGAGACGGCAATTTCCGGCGTTCTAACCCAAAAGTGGCGCTGTCCAGTCAGTCACCACCATCACGACGCCTGCCGATACAATGGCGACTGTTATGTCCTGGGAATTCGGACCTGACACGACACAAGACGCTTTTTTGAAATGAAGCCTGGTCAGAATCAAGACTTCTTCTTAGAGACAGGAATCCATGCGCGCGTTTGAGGCGATCGGGCAGTTTTTCGATTCAGCAGCCGAGCATCTGGATTTGGATGAATCCTACCGTGAAGCGATGTTGATGCCCAAACGTGAAATCCAAGTGCGGGTATCGATCGAGCGCGATGACGGCGGGATCTCCAATTACCTTGGATTCCGGGTTCAACACAATCACAGCCGCGGTCCAATGAAAGGCGGCTTGCGTTTTCACCCGGCGGTCGACCTGGATGAGACGCGAGCGCTGGCCAGTTTGATGACTTGGAAGACCGCCGTGGTGAACCTGCCCTACGGTGGCGCCAAGGGCGGCATCGGTGTCGACCCGAACCAGCTTTCCCAGCGCGAACTCGAACGACTGACACGTGCTTTCGTCGATCAGATTCACGACATCGTCGGCCCCGATAAGGATATTCCAGCGCCCGACATGGGTACCGATCATCAAGTGATGGCCTGGTTTCGTAATCAGTGGGAGAAGTATCATGGGTTCAATCCCGCCGTGATTACCGGCAAACCGGTCGAGGAGTATGGTGCGCGCGGCCGTGAGGAAGCAACCGGCCGCGGGGTCGGTGCGTTGAGTGTCAAACTGAGCAAACGATTGGGGCGCAAGGCGGAACAGACAAACGTTGCGATTCAAGGCTTTGGCAACGTTGGGTCGCACGCCGCCAAGTTCTTACACGAATCACAGTTCCCGATTGTTGCTGTCAGCGATGTAACGGGTACGTATTACAACGAGAACGGCCTGGATATCCCGGCGCTGCTGCATTTTAAAGTCACTCATCCGGCACAGCACGGTTTATTGGAAGGCTTCCAGGAGTGCGATGTCTTGCCCCGTGACGCGCTGCTCACACTTCAAGACGTTGATCTGTTAATTCCGGCGGCCCTGGGCGGTGTGATCACGGACCGCAACGTGGAAGCCGTCAATGCCTCGATCATTGTCGAGGCCGCCAACGGGCCAATTCATCCCGCTGCCGATGCGGTGCTAAATGATCGCGGGGTCACGGTGCTGCCCGATATTTTGGCCAACGCCGGCGGCGTAACCGTCAGCTACTTTGAATGGGTCCAGAACCGCCAGCATTATCGCTGGACGCTCGATCGCGTTCGCCAGGAATTGGACCACACACTGAATGAAGCGTTCGAGAATGTTTGGCAGTTATCGCAACAACACAATGTTACGCTGCGCACGGCCGCATTCATGATCGGAATCAAACGGGTCCGTCGAGCCACCGAGTTGGCGGGCATCACAGCGGCATAGTTTTGCGATAGAACATGTTCAACAATGATGTGTCCATCGAAAAAAGGGTCAGGATCGAAAAAGGGGTCAGGTACCAATAGTGCAAAGCACCCGCAGGGCCGTTCCGGCGATTGGTACCTGACCCCTTTTTCGGAAACGGCGACGTGAAAGTTGGAAATGTTGTAGAGCAGCACCAAAGTTTTTTCTGGGAGTACTTGCGTTGGAAATCTGGCCTGCCATCGATTTACGAGAAGGCAAGCCCGTGCGCTTGCGACAGGGTGACTATCAGCAGCAAACGGTGTTTGGTGATGACCCTGTCATGTTTGCCCGCCAATGGCATGCTGCCGGTGCGAAGCGATTGCATCTGGTGGATTTGGATGCCGCACGGGGTGATGAATCGACTCTGAATCGGGACGCCGTCCAACGCATCGTGGAGGCGACCGGCTTGCCCTGCCAACTGGGCGGTGGCGTGCGCGATCAAGCAGCGATCGAGTCGCTGCTGGATCTTGGACTGGCGCGATTGGTGGTTGGTTCGGCGGCGCTGAAACGGCCCGATTGGTTTTGCCAAATGTGTGATGCCTATCCGGGCAAGCTGGCCGCTGGGATCGATGCCCGCGACGGCATGGTCGCCACCGATGGTTGGCTGGAAACGAGTTCCACGCCGGCGGCGGATTTGGCCAAAGATCTTCGTCGCCGCAGTGACAATATTGCGGCAATCATTTACACCGATATCGCCCGCGACGGCATGATGCGTGGACCAAACTTCGAAGGTTTGGCCCAGATGGCCGAGGCGACCGACATTCCACTGGTGGCCAGCGGCGGAGTCACGACGCTGGACGACGTGCGGCGTTTGCTGCAAATGGAAATGCCAGCCGCTATTGTCGGTCGTTCAATCTATGATGGAGTGATGAAGTTAGAAGAAGTACTGGATATCGCCGGAGACCGATGATGTCGGCCAATCGATTCAGACCATTCAGGCGGATTGCTGCGGCACTGATGGTTTTCGCCGTTTGTTTTCCTGTTGCTGCCATTGCGCAGAGTCAAACTTACAAACAGCTTCCCCCAACGGGAATCAAAGTTGATGCGGCCAAGATCACCGCATTGGAATTTCGCATTCGTCAATTGGAGGTGAAGAGTCAAAATGTAGCGGCCATCACGGATGACGACAAAATTTGGCGGCCGGATGTCGAAGTCCTGCTACGCGCCGTTCGCCTGGCGATTGATCAAAACCTGTTTTTCAAAGAGTCCGAGCTGGCCGCCGCCATCAAGTTACTTGACGAGGCCCAGCGGCGGTTGGCCGCAGTCGTCGACCAAAAGCGAGGTTTGTCGCTGCTTGGACTCGCCGCGCAAAAAACGGATCAACCGCAATTGTTGGTTGGCGGCTTTGTATCGGTGATTGACGATTCGGTGCAGCCTTACGGGTTGGTGATTCCCGCTGGATTTGATCCCGCTGGAGAAAAGCCGTTGCGGCTGGATATTTGGCTGCACGGTCGCGGCGACACGAAAACGGAAATTCCTTTCCTGGTCGAGCGGATGACCAAGGTCGGCCAGTACGCTCCCGCCGCCACGATTGTGTTGCATCCGTTTGGCCGCCACTGCAATGCATTCAAATTTGCCGGCGAACGCGACGTCTATGAATCGCTGGAGCATGTTCAATCGCTCGTTCCGATCGATCGCGGGCGCGTTTCGATACGAGGATTTTCGATGGGCGGTGCGGGATGTTGGCACTTTGCCGTCCACGATCCGGCGCGCTGGTTTGCCGTCAATCCCGGCGCCGGTTTCGTCGACACGATTGTGTATCAGGGTTGGCAGGACAAGATGCCTTATCCGCTGACCGAGGCGGGGAAGAAATTGATGCAATGGTATGACGTGTTGCCTTGGACCGCGAACTTGACGAACACACGAACCATCGCCTACAGCGGCGAAACCGATAAACAAAAACAAGCGGCTGACCGCGTTTACGAACA